>CAJQQZ010000044.1 GCA_905480575.1 uncultured Alphaproteobacteria bacterium
GTTTAGTTGCAAGTTCCTTGCGAATTTCATTTGTTTCAGAGAGATGGATGACCGACATAGTCTCGATGATGCCGTCAGTCTTAGACATGAGTTTACTAATCAAATTGATGAGGCCGTAAAGCTTGCTGAAAACTCTTCAAACAACCAATTCTCAAAAAGTTGGACCTCCGGCCGTTTGGAACGTTTTGACTGTGGCCGCATCAGATAGTATGCATTCGAAATTGGAACTTCAGCACCGGCAATCGCAACTCTTACATTTGTCGAATTCGCCATATCGATCAGTTGCTTCATGATCACTGCATAGCCAGCGCCAGTTGCCGCCAATTCGATGGCCGCCATCATCGTATCCACAAAATACTCTGATACTTTTTCTGGCGCAGCAATCTTTTGGGCTGCGAAGTATCGACCCCAATCCGCTTCTTGCCCCAACACATGAATAAGCGGTCCTTTGAGAATGTCACTCGGTTTAGGGGTAGCTCCATTCAAACCGAAACCGCATATCGGAACGATAGTTTCATCCGACAATTTTTCGCAAGGCGTGTCGTTCCAATCCCCCCGACCCACCCGCAGTTCAATATCAACATCGTCAAAACCTGTGCCTTCTGTCCAAATGTTGGACACCAAACGTAACTCTATATCAGGATTTGCTTCTCTGAATTTCGGAAGTCTCGGTGCCAACCAAAGGGCAGATGTCGAAACAGGTGCCATAAGTGTAATCATCCGGCTTGTTGTTGAGCCAAACAGGCTGGCAGTCACGATGCTGATGTCAGACAAGGATTGTCGCACCGTCGGTACGTAGGCCTGTCCAATTTCTGTTAAGGAAAGATGACGTGCCTTTCTTTGAAACAAACGACTGCCAAGGCGGTCCTCCAGTGAGCGTATGTGCAGGCTGACGGCTGTTTGGGTCAGCCCAAGCTCTGCTGCAGCTTCAGTGAAATTCAAGTGACGGGCAGCAACATCGAACGTGCGGAGCCATGTGAGATTGATTTGTTTTTCGAACATGCCTTACCACAAAAAATATTTGCCTATAGAGTGCATTATTCTTCGTTTCTCTTTACGATTCAAGTGTTGGATTTAGTGAAGTACCAAATTAATCTCAATCGCTAGTGAAGACCTTTATGGCCACTTCCACATTGACTGAAATCACTGCCAATACCTATTATATGCCAGAAGCTGCAAACGATAACCCAACCGGTTTCGTCACTGTCCTGGATGCTCAACCGATTGAGGGAGGTTTCGACCCTGTTTTTGGCGACGTGACATGGCAAACATTAACCTCTGGCGACAAGACAACCTCTAACGGGCTGGAGTTAGGAATCGCGACATTTCCCGCAAATGGCGTATTACACCTGGATCGTCATGCACCACCCGAGTTTTACTTTTGTCTCGAGGGATCAGGAGTTGTAACAATGGATGGGCAAACTTATCCTGTTGCACCCGATTCAGTAATCTTTATCCCAGCTTACGCAAAACATGGTGTTCGCGCCGATGTCGGCGGCAATAAGTTTGCCTATGGCTTTGGTGAAGACTCGTTTTCTGCGATTGACTATCAGTTTTCAGCTAATTCTAAATAAGGGTGATCATTTAAATGTCGGCAAAAAACTCTGAACGCTCCGGTGGCCGCTCTGGTGGTCGTGCCGCTCGTCAAGCTCTTCGCAATGCCCCTCTCAAGGAAGATGTGCGCCCTATACGTGCAGGTATGAACGGTGGCGCTTACAAACCACTTTCAGATATAGATGTTCAGAAAATCCACACCGCTGCACTTGATGCACTTGAAAAAATCGGCCTTGCGGATGCTCCTCCGTCTGGTGTTGAAATCCTGACAGGCGTAGGTGCAATTCTGGGTGATGATGGTCGCATTCGTTTCCCGCGCTCGCTCGTCGAAGACATGTTGGCCAAAGCGCGTCGTGAAGTCACCCTTTACAGTCGTGACGGAAAAAATGATCTTCTGCTCTCTGATCACCGTGTTCACTACGGAACAGCTGGGGCGGCGGTTCATATTGTTGATGTGCATGGCAATAATTACCGCGAGTGCACGGTCCAGGATTTACACGACGCAGCTTGCATTGCCGATAAACTCGATAACATACACTTTTTACAACGTCCCATGATTTGTCGCGATATTGCAGATAACTATGAAATGGATCTCAACTCGATTTACGCCTGTACGTCAGGCACAACCAAGCACGTTGGTGTATCCTTCACTGAGCCCGGTTTTGTAGCTGGCGCGTTTGAAATGCTTTATGAAATTGCGGGCGGAGAAGCAAATTACCGTGAGCGTCCGTTCGTATCAAATTCTAATTGCTTCGTTGTACCACCGATGAAATTCGCAACAGAAAGCTGCGAAGTCATGGAAGCTTGCGTCCGTGGCGGCATGCCAGTGCTACTACTGTCAGCAGGCATGGCGGGTGCTACTGCACCATCGACCATTGCCGGTGCAATCACACAAGCGACGGCTGAATGCCTTGCGGGCCTCGTCTATGTCAATGCCATTGTACCAGGACATCCTGCCATTTTTGGAACTTGGCCATTTGGTCTTGATTTACGAACAGGGGCGATGTCGGTTGGGTCGGGAGAACAGGCACTTCTTACTGCTGGATGTGCCCAAATGCATAAATTCTACGGCGTTCCCGGCGGCGCGGCGGCGGGCGCATCAGATTCCAAAATGCCCGACATGCAGGCTGGTTGGGAACAAATGTGTTCAAACGTTATGGCAGGGCTATCCGGCTTGAACATGGTATATGAATCTGCAGGTATGCATGCGTCTCTATTAGGGTTTTGTCACGAAAGTCTTATCCTCGGCGACGACATCATTGGTCAAGCACTTCGCTGTGTCCGAGGAATTGAAGTCAACGATGAAACCCTTGCTTTGGATCAGATGGAGCAAGTTTGTATGGGCGGACCAGGCCATTACCTTGGAACAGACCAAACCCTGAGCCGGATGCAGTCAGACTTTGTTTATCCAACACTGGGCGACCGAACTTCACCTAAAGAGTGGGCTGAATTGGATAAACCAAATTTGTTGGTTAACGCAACGAAGCGTAAAGAGGCCATCCTGAGTGAACGCTCAAATGCACGTTTTGAACCTGAGCTCGACGAGAAGCTACGTCAAGTGCATAAGATCCATCTTCCGGCCTAAGTCCTCAGTCAGCAACCGAAGTCGTTTCAGCGTAAACATAAACCGGATGCATAATTGATGTCTCATATATCGAATTCCACTGGCGCGCGTTAGGCCGGAATCTACCCAATTTTCGCTAATGGGAGTCTATTGGGGGAGAGGGCAAAGTAGTAGGTAAGTCATCAAATTCCGTAATTTCTCTAGGTGCTTTACCTTTCGTTTTTGCGGTCCTTGCTTTGGTGATCTGGTTGTACATCAAGGCTAACCTAACAACGGTTTGTTTTGGCAGAGTTATCCTCTGAGTAGAAATAGCAGCGATTTCAACACTCTTTGTGAACATTTTTCCTTCAGTCTGCAAAGGCTGTTGCATTAAAAGACTTCGCTACCTAACACAGCCTCTGCCGAGGGTTGCAGCAGAATTGTTTCGCCTGCTTCATTCGGGACGCCCATGACAAGAATTTCGGATTTGAAGCCTGCGATGTTGCGCGCTGGCATGTTGACGACACAAATGACCGCACGACCAACTAGCTCGTCCACCGAATAGTTCGTGATTTGGACGCTGGACCACCGGTTGCCCAAGTCACCAAAATCGACACAAACTTTGTAGGACGGATTGCGGGCGCGGGGAAAATCCTTAACCTCAACGATTTTACCCATGCGCATTTCTACTTTGGCAAAGTCGTCATAGACGATTTCTTCTTTTTTCATTACTTTTTTCCTTACATTAATGCGTTCTGAATGGAGGCTTGTGATCCGGTGACATTGCCCTGATCTTGCAGAATAGAAGGAATAGCCACGCCCAGCCTATCAAGCTTGGGCGATCCTGTCATATTCTTCCACCAGTTGATTATGTGGCTAGTTCTGCTTGATGCGCCTTTGCCATATCGATCATGCTGTTGAACCTGAAATCATACTTCGGCATTTCACCGGGATTCATGGTGGCTCCAAAGCCTTCTTTGTCGTGGCGACGGTAAATCCAGCAATTGGATAGCCCGTGTTTGTTGGCTGGTGCATGATCATGGAACATGCTTTCGGCAGTGTGCAGAATATCGCTCTTTTCGATCCCTTGGCGCTTCAGCATTTCAAGCATGTAGTCGAAATTACGGTCGAAAGGTTTGTAACTGCCAATGTCTTCTGCTGTGTAAACGCCGTCAAAAAAGACGCCTAAACGCGCGTTGGCACCAGAGAAGGTGAGATTATCCGTGTTAGTGAGAACCACTAATCTGAAGTGTTTCTTGAGGTAAGTGAGCGCCTCGATTGTGTCGTCAAAAGCTGGCCAATGGCGCGCGGATTTTCCATAGGCGTCACACTCTTCCCAGCTCACCTCAACGCCCCATTCTTCAGCCAAGCGACGGTATACGACGGGCAGCAACTCATAATACTTCTTTGCTGGAGTGTACTTCTGTGTGGTGCTTTCATAATAGGCATGCGCTTCAAGTATGTCACCGCGGGTTAGGCTAGTGCTGACGCGGTCGGTCAGTGGTTTAAGACCAGTGACCATGCCAGTTTCCCAATCGATTAATGTTCCATAAACATCGAATGTAAGTGCTTTAAAGTCAGACAGTTTCATGAGTTTATCCTTCAATGTCTAGAATTGTGTCCAGGGTTGTGCGGAGGCGGCTGATCAGTAAGTCCACCTCGGCTTCAGTGATACAGATAGGTGGCGCGAGCCCTATAACATCATCGGCAAAAGCACGGAAGATCAGACCGTTCTTATAGCCTGCAGCCGCCAGACGCCCAGCGACGTTTTTATCCTTAGCGGGCTTGGCCTTAGTTTCTTTATTGGTAACGATCTCGATAGCCGCGAGGAGCCCTTTGGCGCGAACATCGCCAACAACAGGGTGCTCAGCTAAGGTTTTGAGTTGGGCTTCGAAATAAGGACCAACCTTTTTTGAATTTTCGATCAGTCCGCCTTCGTAAAGCTTGATGACCGCCAGCGCGACGGCGGCGCTGACTGGATGACCTGAATAGGTGAAGCCGTGACCGAATGGCACATCGGCGGGAACTGCATCGGCCATTTCCTGATAAATGCGATCTGAAACAAAGACGGCCCCCATAGGCGCATAGCCTGAGGTCAGACCCTTGGCCGTTGTCATAAAGTCAGGGGTGAGACCTTCGTGTTCACAAGCAAACATAGGGCCGGTGCGGCCAAATCCTGTGATGACCTCGTCGACGATGAACAGAATGCCCAGCTCTCGGCAGGTATCTTGCATTGCCTTCGCATAGCCCACAGGCGGTATTATGACGCCACCTGAGCCTTGTACCAATTCCATAACAAAGGCAGCAACGTTCTCAGCGCCAAGTTCGGCCACCTTAGCCTTCAGGTTAGCAACACCTTGCGCGATGATCTCGGCATCAGTTGTTGCTTCGTTTCGGTACGGATTGGGTGAGGCTATGTGGTGTTGCCACGGCATCGGCAGGTCGAACTTGTCGTGAAAAACCGACAAAGCTGTCAGTCCCGCACCATTTGAGCTGGACCCATGATATCCCTTCTCCAGAGCGATGAAATGCTTTTTTGAGGTCTCGCCGCGTGCGTTGAAAAAATAGCGCACCATGCGGATGACGGTGTCTACAGCATCTGAGCCTCCGAGCGTGAAAAACAGATGATCTAGATCACCAGGAGATAGCTCGGCCAGTTTCGCCGCCAATTCGATTGCGGGTTCACTACCAAAGTGGAAATAGCCAGTGGCGTAAGGCAGCCTGCGCATTTGTTCCGTTGCGGCTTCGACAACAGACTCGTGACCATAGCCTGCATTGACGCACCATAGACCAGCAAAGGCATCGAGCAACTCGTTGCCTTCGACGTCGGTTAAGAAAATACCCTGACCCGACTGGAGGACGGTCACGCCCCGTTGCTCGTGAGCGCGGATCGGTACCATGGGATGAAAATAATGCGAGCGATCTTTCTCAATGAGCGAATTGGAGAGCATGGGCTTCTTCCTGTGTTGACGTTGGCTTCAGATTACTATGTTAGGCCAATAGAAAAGAGCGAAGTGCTGACCCCAGCAGCCTATTGTATTGAAAATACCCCTTATTCAGCATTTTATGCTGTCGCATCTACAATGGTCTGGTCGGTCCAATTCGCTTTGCCGTAGCCTGAGCTTTTCGCTATGGTTTGGGGAAAGCAAATTTACAGAAACTCTCATGACTGACAAAATCAAAACTCACCGTGATGGCGCGAGCCTTGCGATCACCATTGACCGTGCAGACAAAGCCAATGCCATCTCCAAGGCGATGGTACTAAAGTTGAAAGCGATCTTTCTCTCTTGCGCCAATGACGAAGAATTGCGCGTGGTCACGCTGACTGGCGCGGGCAAGCGGACTTTTTGTGGTGGTGCGGATCTATCTCAATTGACTGAAATGACAGGGAACCCTGAGGAGGCGGTGTGGGAAGAGATAGCCGATGCTCTCTCTCAAGTACCGGCTCTGACCATCGCAAAGATCAATGGCGCCTGCATTGGTGGCGGGCTCTCGTTGGCGTTGGGTTGTGATATCCGTGTCGCCGTGTCTGATGCGGTTTTTGGTTACCCCGCTTTACGCAACGGTATTTTCCCGAGCACTCAAGACTGTCTGCGACTGCGGGAATTAATTGGTCCGGGGCGGATGAGTTCGATCCTGATGGGTGCGAGCCGACTCAGTGCAAAACAGGCCGCTGAATGGGGTCTGGTTGAACATGTGGTTGATCGAAACGGGCTTGAACCGACGGTGTCCACACTAAGTGAAGCCGCGCTATCTGCGCCTCGGCACAACCTTACAACAATGAAAAACCTTACACGAGGTCGCAGGAACTGATCGCTTTGCGTGGAAGTCTTGACAGAGCTTGGTTATAGTCCAAGTCAAGTAATCACATAGCGAGCAAAAGAGGATTTCATGGGCTGTCAATTTTATGATCACTGCGAAGGTGGTGCCGGAACCTTCACCGTTGCCATGCCGAAATATACCTTCGGGCGCGGATGTTTGGCTGAAGCCGGTCCAAGAGCTGCATCGCATGGGATGACAAAGGTCGCC
The DNA here is from genome assembly GCA_905480575.1 of uncultured Alphaproteobacteria bacterium. Lineage (GTDB taxonomy): Bacteria > Pseudomonadota > Alphaproteobacteria > UBA7985 > CAJQQZ01 > CAJQQZ01. The sequence continues at coordinate 7,127 of CAJQQZ010000044.1, forward strand.
TTATTCACGGACCCACATCTCGTCGATGGACCCTATGTAGCGACTGTGAAGGAATCGTTGAAGACGGCAGGCCTTTCAGTTGATGTCTTCTCAACTGTTCGCATTGAACCCGATGATGATACGGTTATTTTAGCATCCAAGTTTTTAGCTGAAGGTTCCTTCGACGGTGTTGTTTCTGTTGGCGGTGGATCGGTCATAGACACAGCCAAAGCTGCAATGGTTTATGCGCTTTATCCAGCTGAATTCTCGGACTATTTCGGCGCACCTGTGGGCGCTGGAAAACCGGTCCCTGGGCCGGTGTTGCCGCACTTGGCTTGTCCGACGACATCGGGTACCGGCAGTGAGTGCACGTCTGTTTCGGTGATACGAGTAAATTCCTTCAATACTAAATTTGTCATGGGCAGCCCCTATTTGCTACCGCAAGAAGCGTTGGTTGATCCAATGGTTTGTGATTCCCTGCCAAGCACGGCTGTGGCGTCCACTGGTTTTGACCTGCTCTGCCATGCGTTGGAATGTTACACTGCCCGGGCTTACACAACCTGGGGCAAAGTTGACAATCCTGTGGGGCGGACCCTCTTGCAAGGTGCCAATCCCTGGAGTGACATGTCGGCGCGACGAGCGTTAGAGATTGTTGGCACTTACCTGGAACGAGGAGTGGCGGATGCTTCCGACAATGAAGCGCGCGATAATCTCATGTGGGGAGCCTCATTAGCTGGGATGGCGTTCGGCAATTCCGGCACGCATTTGGCGCATGCTATGTCTTACGGCGTCACACACTTGATGTCAGACATCACGACAGAGGGTTATCCCGTTGCTTCTCCGTTCATCCCCCATGGCATATCCGTTGCTGTCTCCGCACCAGCGATCTTTAGGTATCTGGCCTCTGCTCAACCGGATCGCCACTTGGATGCAGCAGGCTTTATGGGTGCGCAACACTTGGATGCCGGCGGAGATGAAGTCGGCGAAGTTGTGGCCAACAGAATTGTTGAATTGATGCGCGCAACTTCTGTCCCCAATGGCATTTCTGCTGTTGGATTTGGAGCCTCAGATGTTAAAGCCATGGCGGCTTCTTCGATTCGTCAAAAAAGAGCAATCGAGAACGCACCCCGCATCGCAAACCTTACTGATATGGAATCAATCTACACTGATGCTTTGAGCTATTGGTGAGGTCAGAGGTGGCCTCTAACCCTAAATTCCCCCATCTTTTGACACCGCTTAAAGTCGGTTTGCAAACCGTTCGCAACAGAGTCTTAGTCACCGGGCATATTCCGGGTTTGGAGGAAAAGGGTCTCTTGACGGAGGCCTTCATTGCCTATCATGCAAGGCGGGCCAAAGGTGGTGCCGGGCTTCAGATGTCTGGGACAAGCAAAGTTCACCGGTCTGGTCATGCCCACGGTGGTCGGGGAATTGATTTAACCAATCCAGAAGTTGGCGTCGGCCTTGCCGAGTTAGCTGAAGCCATTCACGCTGAGGGCGGCAAGTTCCTCATTCAGCTCGGCCATTCCGCAGGCACTATTAATAATGGTGACATTGAAGAGCCTTTGCTTGCGCCTTCTGCCGTCGCCTCCGATCACATTAAAGTCACACCCAAAGCTTTGTCCCAGACAGAGATCGACGAATTGATCGGCGCTTATGCAAAGGGCGCTGAAGTCGTGGCGAATTCGGGGCTCGATGGTGTTGAGATCCTGGCGGCTTTTGGCTTCCTGCCGGGATCTTTCTTCTCGCCATTGACGAACGAACGCAGCGATTCTTATGGCGGGGGTTTGTACAATCGTTGCCGTTTTGCGCTGGAAGTAGCGGCGGCGATCCGTAAAGCCGTAGGCCCCGATTTGATCGTCGGCATGCGCATCCCAGGTGATGAGATGACAAAGGGTGGCCTTGATAATGCCGGCATGATTGAAATCGCCGAGGTTTTGGCTGGGGCAGGTCTGTTGGATTATTTGAATGTCAGTGCAGGAACCAACAACGACCGCATCATGAGGTTTGAGCACTGGCCGGCAAGCCCAGCACCCCACGGCATTTTCGTGCCTCTTGCAGCCCAGATCAAAAAAGCTGTCGATTTACCAGTTTTTGTTACTGGCCGGATCACGGATCCAGAGCTGGCGGAAACGATACTGGAACGCGGTGATGTCGATATGGTTGGCATGACCAGAGCGCACATCGCGGACCCCGATATTGTGAGTAAAGTGCAAACTGGCATGCCTGAATCTATCCGCCCTTGCGTGGGTGCGGGGTTTTGTGTGCACAGAGCGGTCAGCGGCAAAACAATCCGCTGTTTCCACAATCCAGAAGCGGCGCGAGAACTCAGCTTTCAAAGCGATCAGCCCGTTAAGAAACCCAAGCGTGTTGCGGTCATCGGCGGTGGACCCGCAGGTTTGGAAGCCGCTAGAAAAGCAGCTGAACTCGGGCATCAAGTCTCTCTATATGAGGCCGGTACACAACTGGGAGGCCAACTGGAACTTTGGAGTCGCTCTCCCTTTGCGAAAGAATATGGTGCCTCGATTGCATGGTATGAGCGAGAGCTGGAACGAAACCAGGTTCATGTCAACTTGAACAAAAGCCTCTCACCGCATGAGTTAACGGAACTAGAGGCCGATGCTGTTATCATTGCAACCGGTTCAAAACCGAAGGCCCCTTTCACCTATCCCGGCAACGAAAACTGTGGCTTTCCCCTAGTCACTCCGACAAATATTCTAATGGGCGCCGTTAGCCCCGACGTAAAACATGCCGTTGTCGTCGACGAAGGCGGTGGTCGTAATGCCTTGGCAGCTGCGGAAATTTTGGCGGAACATGCCAGCCAAGTGACTCTAGTGACCGCTGGAGCTGCAGTGGCAGAATTGATTGATGGCACTGTCCGCACACAACTCTATCGCTTCCTTTTGCACAAGGAGGTAAAGTTTGTCGCCATGGAGGATGTCACCGCCTTGTCGCCCAGAACAATCGAAACACGCAACATCTACACAGGTAAAGCATCCAAGATTAATGACGTCGATCTGATGGTTGATTGGCGCGGGAATCAGGTTGTTGAAGACTTGATAGAGGCGGCCAGGGAAAGCTTTTCTGAAGTTCACATCGTGGGCGATTCATTAGCCCCACGCACCGTTCAGCTTGCTGTTGCCGAAGGCGCCGAAGCCGCAAGGAGACTATAGAATGGGCAAGCTGTTCGAAGAGCTGGACTATCGCCATACACCGATTGGATTGGTGTCTCTCCGCCGCCGTCGAGAACTTCGGCTTGGTGTGGATGTCGTTGAGATTTTGCTGGGTGATGAGCATCTCATGTCGGACCTCTTTACAGTCTCTGAGATTGCCTTGGCGGACCTGGGGCTGGCGGAAGCCAGCGGTGACAAGCTGGACGTCGTGGTTGGCGGGCTGGGTCTTGGTTACACCGCGCAAGCGGTGCTGAAAGATCCGCGTGTTAAGTCGCTGATTGTTGTCGATGCATTGGAAGCAGTGATTGATTGGCATAAAGAAGGCCTGCTGCCCATGGGGACAGAGCTTTGTGATGATAGCCGATGTCAGTTCGTACTCGGCGATTTTTTCAAACTGGCGGCGTCTAAAGAAGGCCTTGATCCGGTACAGGCGGAGCGAAAGTTCGATGCCATATTGGTTGATATCGATCACGCGCCAGACTTTTGGCTCAACTCCGCCAACGCGCCTTTCTATGAAGTCGAAGGTTTGACTGAGCTAGCCAAGCATCTTAAACTAGGCGGTGTCTTTGGGCTTTGGTCCAACGACCGACCTGATGATACTTTTACTGAGCGGCTTAGTGCAGTATTCTCTTCAGTGCGTGCAGAAGAGGTGAGTTTCTATAATCCTTTGCAGGATAACACCTTTGTCCAAACAGTCTATCTTGGTCAAAAGAGCTAAGGCTTTTTGAACGGCAACAGTAGGTTCCAACCGAGCTTCTCGGGCCCTTCTTCGCGCCACCACAAACCCAGCTCCATTTTCTCGTCGCTAACATTGGCTTTGGCGATGTAGGTCTTGAACAGACGATCCCAAATTGAGAGCGTGTTGCCGTAATTCGAGTCGTGTTCACGGCGGTGAACGGAATGATGTATGCGATGCATGTCCGGTGTAACGATGATCCATCGTAGCCAAGACTCAATTGCCTTTGGTATCCGAAGGTTCGCGTGGTTGAACAAGGCCATACCATTCAACAAGATTTCATAGAACACAACAGCAATCACCAAAGGCCCCAGCAGATAAATCATTCCAATTTTCAGCAGCATTGAAAGGGCAATCTCGATGGGGTGGAAGCGGATGCCTGTTGTAACGTCCATTTCCTGATCGGCGTGATGAACCTGGTGCAGTCGCCAAAGAATGGGAATTTTATGGCTGATAAGGTGTTGCGCCCAGATGATGAAGTCTAGAATGGCAACGGCCAACAAGGCTTCTAACCACCAGGGCCAGTCAAGCCAGTTGAACAAACCCCATGACTTATCAGCAGCATCCACGGCGGCTCCAATAGCGAGCAACGGTAGCACGATAGCGAGTAGTCTAAGGCTGATAACATCGAGCGCTAGAATGAGCAGATTGGTGATCTTACGATTGCTCGCTTTTGTTCCTCTAGTGGCCCTTTTGGGCAGCCAAAGCTCCAACAAGCTCAATAGGACAAAGAGACCAAAAAAAACGCCTAACCTAATGAGAGAATGATTTTCAAACATAGGTTAGACGTTAATTCATAAACTTGAATTGTCAAAGTCTCCTTTGACGCTCAAGTCTTCACATAGATGGGAGATTAGGATTCCCAGTTGATCTTTGTTTTTGCCTTCTTGGGTTTCTTAGGCTTCTTGTCTTTAGGTTTCTTCTTGGCGAACTCTTCTGCATTTACGGAAGCGCTTTTGCCTTGGTCGGCTTTAGGACTGGGCTTTCGGTCTTCAGATTTTGCCCAAGTCTTTTCGCCTTTGCTTTTGTCGCGCTTGAAATCGCCTTCACCCTCTTTGGACTTATTTTTCCAATCAGGTTTCTTGTCGCCAAATTTCTTATCGCCGCCTTTTTTATCAGCAAACTTTTTATCGCCGAATTTCTTGTCGCCGAATTTCTTGTCACCAAACTTTTTATCGCCGCGACCTTCACTTCGTCTGTCCCCACCACGGCCGCGATCCTTACCGCCACGGTCGCCTTTTGGCCCATCTTTGAAGCGTCCAGGCTTGTCTCTTGAAACAACAGTGACGACAGGTGCTTCTGCCAGCTGGGTGAGAATAATACCGCGCTCTAAGCGCATTTCTTCGCCAACCGACTTAACAAAACCCTCGACGGCATCTGGTTTGATTTCGACGTAGGTTTCTTCGGCTGTGATTTTGATCGCACCAATTTGTGGTTTGGAAAGATTACCAGCCGTGCAAAGCATCGGCAGCAACCAACGTGGCTCTGCGCGCTCATTACGGCCAACAGAAAGCGAGAACCAAACACCGCCTTCGAAGTCTTCACGCAAGGTTTGCTGAACTTCTTTCCCCTTTTCGCGAGGAGCCGGTTTGTAGGTCGCCAGATCCACGAGTTCTTCGGGGGCCGACTTGCCTTTTTGGTGCAAGCGAATGAAGGCGGCAGCAATGTGCTCTGCACTATGTTGTTCAAGTAACTGAGCCGCGAATGTGATTTCATTCTCGCTTGGCGTCTCAATCAAATTTGGATCGGAAAGAAGACGCTCGTTGTCTTTAGCTTTGACCTGTTCCGCTGAAGGTGGATTTGCCCAGGTTGCTTCGATCTTAGCGTTGTTGAGCAGGCGGTCAGTCCGCTTTCGCCACGCTGGTGGAATGATAAGCGCAGAAACACCCTTGCGACCAGCACGGCCCGTTCGGCCTGATCTATGCAGCAGAGATTCAGGATTGCGTGGAATGTCTGCGTGGATAACCAATTCGAGATTAGGCAGGTCGATACCGCGTGCCGCGACATCGGTTGCGATACAAACCCGGGCACGGCCATCGCGCATGGCTTGCAGAGCGTGGGTGCGCTCATTCTGACTAAGCTCGCCGGACAGCGCCACGACAGAAAACCCGCGATTGTTGAACCGGCTCGTCATGCGGTTAACTGCAGCTCGGGTTCCACAGAACACCAAAGCGTTCTTGGCTTCATAATAACGAAGCACATTGATGATCGCGTTTTCTTCATCGTCTGGCGCACAAGTATAGGCGTTGTATTCGATGTCGACGTGTTGCTTTTGCTCAGCTGTTGTTTTGATACGAACCGCATCGTTTTGGTAGCGCTTCGCCAGCGTGGCGATTGCCTTGGGCACTGTTGCAGAGAACATCAGCGTGCGACGATCTTCCGGTGCCGCGTCCAAGATTAATTCCAGTTCTTCTCTGAAACCAAGGTCGAGCATCTCGTCAGCTTCGTCGAGCACTACAGCGCGCAACAAGGTCATGTCTAACGACCCGCGTTTGATGTGGTCACAAAGACGACCAGGTGTGCCGACGACAATGTGTGCACCTCTAGAAAGGGCCCGTCTTTCGTCACGGCTGTCCATACCACCAACGCAAGACACGATCTTGCCTCCGGCAGGTGCGTACAGCCAAGTCAACTCACGCGTGACCTGCATGGCCAGTTCTCTGGTCGGCGCAACCACAACGGCCATCGGCAGATCTGTAAATTCGAATTTGTCGTTGTCGTCTAATAAGTTGGGTGCAAGTGCAATGCCAAAGGCAACGGTCTTACCGGAGCCGGTTTGCGCAGAGACAAGTAAGTCTGATTCAATGATTTCTGGTGCCAGCATTTGGTGCTGGACTTGGGTCAGTTGTTCATAGCCGCGTTTCGTCAACGCTTCGCCGAGCGCTGGAACAACACCTTCAAAATTCGTCATGTTATGTCTTTCGGAGCATCTATGCCTGCTTAAATCTATCCAGCAATATCACCGAAACCATAGCAGAGCCATTCAGCGAAGGCTTGTAGTGGGTTGCTGTGGAAAAGTACAGGAAGACTTGAGCCTTGATTTTCAGCCCTGTGTTGGATGCATGGCTGGATCTGCTTGAGCCTAAGTTATCACTGCTTCCCCGCATTTGTTGCGGGGGCCACTTGTCATCAAAGAAAATGGCTAGTCATTGAAGCCTTGGCCTCCAGGTGGCGAAATCGCTTAAACTGATAAGTGGATCCCGTCCTTCGACGGGAAAGTGGTAGAAGTGATTTGGAAGCTTATTTCTTCTTCCAGCCTTCGCGGCGCAGAATGGGTTGGCCGTGGATGTGTTCTGGTTTGGCGTCAACCTTGCCATAGGGGCTGATCGGTGGGGCAGGGAAAGCACCGAGCTGTTTTACCCGGTCATACATGACAATCGCGCCAGCAACAGCGACATTGACACAGAATTTGGTTGGGATCTTTACGATGAGATCGCAGCGTTCGACCATGGCGCTGGAAAGGGAATCGCGTTCGGGTCCCAGGACATAGGCGGCACAGCGGGGATGGCGGAAGGACGGGAGCTCAATGGCATCGTCGGTCAGTTCAATGCCGACTAAAGCACAACCCTTGGGCAGGATCATCTGCTCGAGATTGTCAAAGGCGTAGAGGGGAATTGACCCGGCGCTGCCAGATGTATCCGCCTGACGCAGTTGCTTTTCTTCATGAGCCGCATCAACAGTGAATGCCCAAGAGGCCCCAAAGGCATGAGCCGATCTCATCAAGTTGCCAAGATTGCGGGACTTGGAAATACCCTCTGCCCCCATTGCAAAATAACCGCGCATAACTGATAACTCGTCCAATTGAAAATTCGCGCCAGCGATTAGCACAAAGAAAAAGGCAAAGCCATGCTTGATGCAGCCCCTCGCAAAGAAGCCCCTGTCCTGGTGGAAGTTCACCGTGGTGATATGGTTGAAAGCAAACACCGTGTTTCGATCGCGGTCTCGAACGTCAAAGGGGAAATGCTGGTCGCAGAGGGCGATATTTTTCAACCCGTTTACCCACGTTCAGCGATCAAACCTTTGCAGGCATTGGCGTTAATGGAGTCTGGCGCCGATGAAAAGTTTGGACTTACCCAAAAAGAAATCTCGCTTTCTTGTGCCAGTCATAATGCTGAACCAGATCACATCGCGACAGTCGAAGCCTGGTTGGCGAAAATCGGATGCACGAGAGATGACTTTGAATGCGGTCCGCATTTCCCATTTCGTGAGCAGCAACTGATTGAATTCGTTCAGGCTGGAATTACGCCAGAACGCATTCACAACAATTGTTCCGGTAAACACACGGGCTTTTTGTCCGCAGCCAAAGCCATGGGCCATGACACAAAGGGTTACATCAAGTTTGCTCACCCGGTTCAGCAATCAATATTGGGTATCCTGGAGCAAATGACTGGACTGGACCTCATACAATCCCCAAGAGGGACCGATGGTTGTGGTATCCCAACGATTGCAGTGCCACTCAGTAATATGGCTCTGGCTTTTGCACGTATGGCCGATCCGTCTGATCAGCCGGACCGACGCCAGGAAGCCTGTGCTGCCATCATGAAAGCTATGGCGGCTGAGCCCTTCATGGTCGCTGGTACCGGCAGGTTCTGTACCGACGTTATGAAGGTGGTTGGTGATCGAGCCATCATGAAAACCGGTGCAGAAGGGGTCTATTGCGCGACTTTGATAGAGCAAGAGTTAGGCATTGCCATCAAGGCTGAAGACGGCAACGGCCGCGCCGCTGAAGTGGCCTTGGGTCAGGTCCTGAAGTACTTCGGTATCTTGACGAAAGAGGAAGAAGCCCTTCTGGCACAATCACTGACGCCGATCATTTTTAACGCCGACGGAGCACAAACCGGGCAAATACGTTTCGTCGAGGGCCACCGGCTTTCCTGAAACAGGTAAGTAGCGAGAATCCAGGAAATGCTAATATATCGAATTGACTAGCCAGCGCGGTAAAGTCGGTTAAGGTGCTCTTATAGCTTTTGAGGAGAAGCTCTATGAAACTGTTAACCAGCCTACTCAGGAAGTTTATTCACAATGTTGAGCTTAAGCTTTTTGATTCTAAAGGCAATTTGCATACTTTTGGAACTGGCCAAAATGGCCCTTTGGTGACCATCAGACTACACAGTGCGGTGTTGGAAAGTAAGCTTGGCAGAAATCCAGAACTCTATGCCGCAGAAGCCTACATGGATGGCACACTGACGTTTGAAGACGGTAGCACCTGTTACGACTTCCTTTATTTGTTTTCAGTCAATCGTGGCGGGCTTGCGGCTCACTCTAGCCAAAAAATGTTGCGGGCGATCTGGCGCAAGATGCGACGCTTTCAACAATCTAACCCCTTGGGCAAAGCGGCCAAAAACGTTCAGCATCATTACAATCTTTCGACCGAGCTTTACCGCCTCTTTCTGGATGAGGATATGCATTACTCTTGTGCTTACTTCCTTGATCCAGAAAACGAGACCTTGGAGCAAGCGCAAGCAAACAAAATTCGCCATGCCGCGTCCAAACTAAAGCTCGAGCCTGGAATGACGGTCGCTGAAATTGGGGGTGGCTGGGGCGCATTTGCCATCTATCTGGCGAAGCTTGGTGCGCACGTGACATCCATCAATGTCTCGGATGAACAGGTCAAGATCGCCATTCAAAAGGCTGAAGAAGCCGGGGTGGCTGACAAAATCGATTTCGTTATCCAGGATTACCGCGAATTCGAAGGCAAATTCGACCGCGTGGTTTCAGTTGGTATGATGGAGCATGTTGGTGTCGCTTACTTCGAGGAATACTTCAACAAAATATCCAGCCTTCTCAAAGATGACGGTATCGCTTTTATTCATGCCATCGGACGGATGACGCCGCCGGGCACAACGGGGCCTTTTATCCGCAAGTACATCTTCCCTGGCGGCTACGTTCCGGCCCTGTCAGAAACTTTTGCGGCCATAGAGCAAACAGGGCTTTGGGTCGCTGACATGGAAGTATTGCGCCTCCACTACTACTACACCATCAAGCACTGGCGGGAGCGGTTTGAGGCCAATCGAGCCGAAGTCGCGGCGCTCTATGATGAGCGCTTCTGTCGGATGTGGGAGTTCTATCTTTGTGCAGTGGAAATGGGTTTCCTCCATGGGTCTAACATGGTGTTCCAATTCCTGATGGCAAAGGAAAGGGATGCGGTTCCCATTCAACGAAACTATATGTTTGAGCGCGAACGTGAACTCATCAAGAAGGGTCTTTGATGTCTGGACTATGGTTGATTGCATATGATCTCATTCCTGAAAAAGAGGCAGACTATCTAGATTGGTTTCATGGCATCCACATCCCTGAAAAGCTGGCCAGGCCTGGCTATACTTGGGCCGCGCATTATTGTGCCGAAGGGACCGGGGAAAATGGACGCAATCGTTACATAGCGTTGTTCGGGGGTGAAGACTCAAGTGTTTTCTATGACCCTTCGCCCCAGCAAATAAAACCTAACCAGCCACCGGAAACCAAAGCCATGATGGGCTGCCGTGCAAACCCCGACATGTATATTGCTTCGATGGAATGGGTGAGGGATCGAGACGGTAAAGTCTCAAATGGAGATCCAGTGATAACAGCCGATTGCCTGAGTCTTCAGGTTTTTGCGAGCGATCTATCTGACCAAGCTATACCATCGTGGCTGGTTCAAGAATTTTGGCCGTCGCTTCAAAGCCAAGAAGAATTTGGGATTATACATAAATATCTGACGTCGACAGGAAATCATCGCCACGTGACATTGATCGAGTCGACTTCTCCAATCGAAGCAAAAGACCAAGCTGTTGTCCGATTGGCAACGAGACGAATTTGGCCAGTTTAATTTCTGTTATTGCTTTTTGAACGTTAGAAACGTTGACTTGTCGATCATCAAACCCAGTGTGCCTGGCTTGCCCACAAGAAAAACACTGGCATAACCAAGGTCACCAGCGCCACATCGCACCTCGAGCGCTAGGGAGCGCGCACCGGATCGATTTGACCAACCGAAGAGACCGGGGTCTTTGATGCCAAAATTGTTTTTGAAAAAGAAATAGTTCTCAACGCCATAAGGTTGGATCGAAGGGGAGAGGCAGAGCTTATCGCCCAAAACAATGCGGTCAGAATCAAAGGTCAAGTTAGCAGTAACCTGTGATTTGGTGCCGTGTTGAGCCGTGAGGTGGTAACTGCCAAAGGGCAACAGCTTTGTTGCTTTTCTAAGGTTCGCTGATTTACTGACCCTGCTACTTCCGAGCGTTTTAAGCCGACCTTCCAAGGTTAGCAAACGTGCCTCAAAATGCCGGGTTAAACAAAGCCGTTTAGGCCTCTTCTGTGGCCCCTTGAAGGGTTTGTTAAAGGCGGTATCACAATCGCTGTCTCTAAAAACTGTCCAAGCCTTTTGTTCCAGGTCTAAAGCTGGTTTCGCTTGATCAATCAGTCTTTGTCTCAATCCTGAAAAAGACTTCGCCATTCGTACTGCCAGGGATTTGAGGTGAGGATCGTTGCAAATTAGTTTGTAGGCTTGGGTCGTTGGTTTCTTGCAATTGATCCGCTCTAATGAACCTTCTGCAAGGGCGGTAGTCGGCAAAATGAGCAGTGTCCAAAGCAACGTAAAAATAGATAGCCGCGTTTTTATCATGAAATTCCATCTGTCTTCTGAAGTCAGAGTGGTTTATTGGCCAAATAGGTCTATCTTATGGCCGAGACGTTGCAAAGTTAAGGATTGACCAATTTTTCTTTCTAGGTGGCTGAAGATCAGCCCGGTTGTGCGAGCAGCCATTCTAATGACGACCTCAGGGGCAATCTTTGCAATCATGAATGTCTTAATACGGGATATCGGCCAAGGCACGCATCCTGCCCAGGCGGTTTTCTTTCGCAACTTTTTTGGCTGGCTGGTGATTTGCTCTTTTATCGTCGTTGATGGCAAGAAGCTGTTTCAAACTGACCGTTTGGGCAGACATTTTCTGAGATCCTTAACAGGCGTAGTAGCCATGTACCTTTGGTTCTATTCGGTGACGTACCTGCCTCAGGCAAAGGCAACCGCGCTGTCATTCACCATGCCGTTCTTTGCTTTGATTGGTGCCGCTATTTTCTTGAAAGAAAAAATCCGCCTGCGCCGTTGGTCGGCGACCGCCGTCGGTTTTATTGGAGCATTGATCATTTTGCGCCCCGGCCAAGTCACATTGAGCGCATTGGATTTCTTACCAATTTTGGCAGCATTCTTCATCGCTGCTTCTTTGCTTTTTGTGAAAAATCTAAGCGGCACAGAACGGCCCAACACTATGCTGTTTATCATGGGAGCCTTTATGTCCGTTTATTCGCTGGGGCCGGCTTTGTATTTTTGGCAGCCGGTTTCAAACGAGCTGCTGATAAAGGCAGCAATCCTTGGCTTCATCGCCTTCCTGGCCCATCAGTGTATGGTGCGGGCTTTTCGCTTGGCAGAGGCATCGGTGATTACTCCAATCGACTATCTGCGATTGCCCTTTGCAGCGCTGGCCGCTTTTGTTTTCTTTGGCGAAGTCCCGGAAATTTGGGTTTGGTTAGGGGCAGCAATTATCGCTTGCTCCAGCTGTTACATTGCCTGGCGAGAAAGTAAGCTTGCGAAGCCAACCGTGCCAGACGAGGCTAGAGAAGTTTAGCCAACAAGGCCGCCGTCTTCTCTCGTAACCGCAATGATCCCTGACCTTGGCACGCCTGTACCATCCTGAGGAAAGGTGCTCGCGCTTTTTTCTCCAGGGTGCTGAATGCCCACAAAAAGTGTCCTTTGGTCGGGTGACCAACAAAGACCTGTAATCTCCGCCCCATTGGGGCCAACCATAAAACGACGTATTTCTCCGGTTTGTGGATCACCTACTAACATTTGATTGTTACCCATGCCTTCGAACCGACCTTCATTGGATGTCTTGCCATCGGTTTGGATCCACAGTCTGCCAGACCTATCGAAAGCCAAGCCATCAGGAGAATTGAACATATTGTCAGAGGTGATATTGTCTGAACCAGCATAAAGACCCTCTTGATTGGTTGGGTTACCAGCCATAGCAAAAAGGTCCCAATCAAAGCGATCTGAGCCGTGATCATTGTTGTGCGGAACCCAGCGTACGATCTGGCCATAGAGGTTTTTCCTCCTAGGGTTTGGACCACCAACGGGAGTATCGTCTCCTCCCCTATTTGGTTTACGCCCTCTGTTTTTGTTGTTGGTCAGGGCACAGTAGGCTTCTGTTTTGTTGGGGTTCACTGCCACCCATTCTGGTCGATCCATCGTGGTCGCTTTGACTTTGGAGGCTGCAAGGCGGGTATGAATGGAAATCTCAGCGCGCGTCATGCCAGTTGTTTCGGGCGTTAGGGCAAGCCATTCGCCAATTTGGTGTTTAATGAATCGTGCTGCGTAGAGTGTCCCTTTGTTCAAAAGATCACTGTGATCATCTCCTTGAATGTAAGTTTTATCAGAAACATAGCGATAGAGAAATTCTCCGCGTTCATCGTCACCCATATAGACAATAATCCGCCCGCTTTTAGACAGAACTACTTCAGCGTTTTCATGTTTGAAGCGCCCGAGAGCGGTGCGTTTCTTAGGCGTTGAGTTTGGGTCTTTGGGGTCGATTTCGACAACATAGCCGGAGCGATTGGCTTCATTTGGGTGTTTGGAAATATCGAAGCGTTCGTCAACTTTCGCCCAACCGTAACCCCAGTCAACGAACGAAATGCCGTAGCGAGTCAATTCAGGCGCGATTTCCACATCGGGGTCAGACGAAGAGTAGTAGCCATTGAAGTTTTCTTCGCAAGTGAGGTAAGTACCCCAGGGGGTCTCGCCTTGCCCGCAATTGTTCCAAGTGCCAAGGCTCTTAGTACCCGTTGGATCGTCGGCAGTTTTCAGCAGATCGTGTCCCGCCGCTGGGCCGGTTAAATCCATTTCACTGTCTGATGTGATACGACGATTGAAGGGACTGTCTTTGACAACTTGCCAGCCGTTATCGTTTTGCTGAATTTCAAAAACACTAACACCGTGAGCCGCTTTGGCTTTAGCGATGTCATCGGTTGTCTCTGCTCTGCCGCTTGCTCGATTGCCGTACAGCTGGTTCAGGTTGCTGTATTCATTGTTGGCAACCAGGATGGTTCGGCCTTCATGAGTGAAGATTGCCATGCCGTCGTTGTTGTCGCCAAAAGCGCGTGCCTGACTATCGGCCGTGCCTCGCGTCATTGGGTCGAATTCTGGACCATCAGACCACAGCGGATCGCCCCAATGAACAAGGCTTTGCCACTGATAGCCCGGCGGCAAGGTAACGCTATCCAGGCTATTGGCTTCCACTGGATCAAACCCAAATGGATCTTCGGCTGCCTGGGCGATTGAGGAAAGGCCGCTAGTACTCGTCAAAAAAGCTCCGGCGCCTAGTGTGATCGTTCCTTTCAGGAAACCACGACGAGATAGGGCCTGCTCCAGAACTTCATCGAAATCACAATCTTCCGGGCGAACACTGTGGATTTCATCAAAGTCATCAAAGCTTGGTTGTTCTTCGTTCATATTACAGCCTCATGCTCATTGTGTCCCGAAGCATTAAACGAGAGAAACCAAAAGGAAGGCAAGAGCGAAAACTGGATTGACAGATTTCGCAAATCGACCAATAGTCGAATCAGGAAAACAAAAGGAACAGTCAACCATGACTGATCAAGTAAACGACAGGCGCATCGGCCGCCGTCATACGAAGTGCGATTTGGTAGCAAGCTAGAGCGACCCTTTGCGCTGCTTGTACTTCCCAATCACTTTTTTCGACTTTTCCTCATGAATTCACAAAATGATTTGAACGCAGATTTGCGCCTAGCCGTTGATATTGGCGGCACCTTCACTGACGTTGTTTTGGTTGACGGCAACAACCGTTCACTAGCGACAACCAAGACTGCGACAACACCTGACAATCCCACTCGAGGGGCTTTGGTCGGCGTTCGACAAGTCATAGACCAAGCTGGTGTTTCGTTGAATCAAGTGGTTGGTTTTATCCATGGGACAACATTGGCAACGAACGCACTGATTGAACGTCGTGGTGCCGTTGTTTCTACGATCACCACGCATGGCTTTCGCGATATATTGGAAATCGCGTACGAGCGTCGATACAGCCAGTATGACATCAACATAGAGAAGCCCGATTTTATCGTGCCGCGCTCGCGTTCTTTCACTATCCCGGAACGTCTGTCGGTTAATGGAGATGTGCTGACACCGCTGAATGAAGGCGCAGTTGATGCTTTGGTGGAACAGCTAGAGAGTGTTCGTACAGAGGCCGTCGCTATCTGTCTGCTTCATGCTTACGCTAATCCTGATCACGAGCAACGGCTGAAAACGCTATTGCTGGAACGGCGGCCTGATCTCGTCATCTCCCTTTCGTCAGATGTCAGTCCAGAGGCGCGGGAGTTCGAGCGGCTCAGCACAACCATTGCCAATGCCTACATCCAACCTCTGATGTCGCGCTATCTTGATGCATTTGCAAAAGACTTCGCCAAGGAAGGCTTGACCTGCCCAGTCCTGATGATGACCGCAGGCGGCGGTATGACCACGCTGGAAACAGCAGCACGGTTTCCGATCCGGTTGGTGGAATCAGGACCAGCCGGTGGTGCGATTTTGTCGGCTGATGTTTCGGCGCAGGCTGGTTATGACCGTGTGCTGTCTTTCGACATGGGTGGGACAACGGCCAAGCTCTGTTTGATTGACGATCACCAACCGCAAACCACCAGGCAGTTTGAGATCTCACGGGCCGCGCGGTTCATCAAGGGCAGCGGTATGCCGGTTCGCATTCCGGTGGTTGACATGATTGAGATTGGCGCGGGCGGAGGCTCGATTGCTTCTGTTGATCGTCTGGGGCGTTTGACCGTGGGGCCAAGGTCTGCAGGGTCAGAGCCCGGACCAGCGGCTTTTGATAAGGGCGGCGTTGAAGCGACCGTTACTGATTCAGACGTTGCCCTGGGTTACATCGACCCCAATGCCTTTGCGGAAGGCAGGCTGACCATCGATGTAGCAAAAGCCAATGGAGCTTTGGAAGCTTCCGTTGGCAGAGATTTGTCGCTCTCTGCACTCCGAGCCGCGGAAGGTGTTAGCCAGATCGTTGACGAAGCTATGGCTTCTGCCGGAAGGATGCATGCCGTTGAATCTGGCAAAGATCTCGGTGAACGTGTGATGATTGCGTTCGGCGGCAACGGCCCCCTCCATGCCACCAGGGTTGCAAGAAGAGCGGGTGTGAAGAAAATTTTGATACCACTTGATCCAGGTGTTGGATCAGCAGTGGGGTTCCTTTCCGCGCCGGTTTCATTTGAGATTGTCCGCTCGCGCTACACACTGCTGGACCAGTTGGACCCTCATGCCCTTAACCAGTTGTTTGACGACATGATTTGCGAGGCCGAAGCCGTCGTGAGAGCAGGAGCACCCAATGAGGAACTGCGCTATGAACGTACGGCCTTCATGCGATATCATGGTCAAGGCCACGAGATCGAAGCTCATTTGGAGGATCGCGCCTTTGAAGGAGACGATATCGACGCTTTGCGTTTGGCCTTTGAAGAGGAATACAAGCGTCAGTTTACTAGGGTGGTTCCTGGGATGACGATTGAGATCCTAAATTGGGCTGTTCGCGTATCGACGGTTGAGAAGGAGCGTAATGTTGGCTCTACTTCCATTGCTCCCACCCAGATTACAGCGAAGGGTCGTCGGTCGATCCAGTGTGATGTCACAGGTGGGAAAGTCGAGGCGGCAGTGTTTGAACGCAAAGAACTGTCTCCAGGTAATGCCTTTTCTGGCCCCGCCTTGGTGGTAGAGCCTCAGACAACCACTCTGGTTTCCGCTGACTTCACGGCTTTGGTGGACAATCAAGGTAACCTGTTACTCAAGCGCATGATTAACAAGGGAGACCTCGCATGACGGAGAAGAACGCAACTGCCTACCAAGTGATGTGGAACCGTTTGCTGGCGGTGGTCGAGGAACAAGGCCAAGCTCTTATCAGAGCCGCATTCTCGCCGATCGTGCGCGATTGTGGTGATATTTCTGCTGGTATATTCGATATCAAGGCGCGGATGCTGGCACAAGCAGTCACAGGCACACCTGGCCACATCAACACGATGGCTGAAGCGGTGAAGTATCTCCATGAATACTTCCCGACCCAAGCGATGAAACCAGGTGACATCTACATGACCAACGATCCTTGGATCGCGTCAGGTCACTTGAATGACTTCCTCTTGATGATGCCGGTCTTTCGCAAGGGGCACGTGGTTGGGTTTACGTCTTGTACTTCGCACTTGGTTGATCTCGGCGGATTGGGCATGGGACCGGAAGGGGCGGATGTCTATGACGAAGGTCTGCTGGTGCCGCCGTGCAAATTGGTGGATGGAGGAGAGATCAATGCTTTCCTGCTGGAAATTGTCAAAGCGAACTCCAGAGAACCGATTGCCAATGAAGGCGATATCTACGCGTTGATTGCTTGCTGTGAAATCGGGGCAACACGCTTGGTAGAAATGATGGACGAGTTTGGCGTTGATGACTTGATGCCCTTGGCCGATCACATCATCGATACGTCACGACGGGGCACGATTGAGGCCATCGCTGAGGTGCCACCCGGTGTCTACAAGAATGCGATGCTCATCGACGGTTACGAGAAGCAAATCGAGCTTTGCGGGACACTAACCGTTAAGGCCGATGAAATGATCCTCGATTTCGCTGGAACCGCTGGTTGTTCCGCCAAGGGCATCAACGTGCCTTTGAACTATGCGACTGCCTATTCTGTCTTTGCCATGCGTTGTATCATAGGGTCGGACATTCCCAACAATGCAGGCTCGTTGGAGTCTTTCAAAGTGACGGGTCCGCCGGGGTGCATCCTCAACGCTCAACACCCGTCACCGGTAGCGCAGCGTCACACGTTGGGACAGATGACACCCGACCTGGTCTACGGTTGCCTCCACCAAGCCATTCCGGACCGGATACCAGCAGAAGGGGCCTCCTCGATGTATGATTTGCCGATGCGTCATGCGCCAGAAGTCGCCCGCGATGGGGGACGGCAATTCGCTGTAGAGCTGACCCATAACGGAGGAACGGGTGCGCGACCCACGAAAGATGGTTTGTCGGTCACCGCTTTTCCTTCTGGTGTCTGGGGCTCTCAGGTCGAAATCACGGAAGCCGTCGCACCTGTTTTGGTAAGACGCAGAGAAGTGAGGCCCGGGTCTGGTGGTGCTGGCAAATGGCGCGGTGGCCTTGGTCAATCGATCGAAGTAACCTCAGCCAATGATGCGCCTTTCCTTGTGTTTCTTTCAGTCGAGCGGATATCGTTTCCAGCAGAAGGCCGCGCCGGTGGCATGGCCGGTGCCCCTGGCCGTATGCGGCTGGATAACAAGCCCGATCTACCTTCAAAATGTGAATTACGCATTGAGCCTGGCGAAACACTCTATTTCGATACTCCCGGCGGTGGCGGTTATGGAGATCCAGAACAGCGAGAGCGAGACTTGGTGGCCAAAGATCTTGAAGAAGGGCTGATCACCGTAGAGACGGCTCGAGATATCTACGGATTAAAGGAGGAGTAGTTATGATCAAAGCCAACAAACACATCGCTGCGATGGACACCTATGCCTTGCCCGTTTTTGATGTGGCACCCGGTAAGCCTATTGTTGCTTTGGCTCAAAACGAGTCCTTTCGACCACCCAGTACAAAGGTGTTGCTAGCAGGTCAGGCGGCTGTTCAGGAAATGGTGCTCTATCCGGATTCAGGATACAAAGCGCTCAATCACACCATCGCGAAAACCCACAATCTGGACATTGACGGTGTACTCGTTTCCGCAGGTTCAATGGAGATGATTGCGGCCTTGGCGCAGGCGTACCTATCAAAAAACCGGTCCGCTCTCTCGACACAATATTCCTACGCTTTCTTTCGTACCGCAGCTGCGCTGGTTGATGCGGATTTCGTCACCGTGCCAGAAAGAGATCACCAGGTGTCGGTTGACCACTTTCTTCTGGCTGTTAGTGATAAAACTTCAATTGTTTTTGTGGCTAATCCAGGCAATCCGACGGGAACGCATATTCCAAAAGAAGACCTCATTCGCTTGAGAGAAGGGCTTCGCGATGACATCTTGTTGGTGATTGATGAGGCCTATGGCGAGTTCGCGGATCATGAGGGCGAGCCAACCTTCGATATGGTCGAGGCAGGGAATACAGTGGTTCTGCGTACCTTCTCCAAGGCTTACGGATTGGCCGGTGCCAGGGTTGGGTGGGGTTACTTCCCGCCAGCGATCAAAGCTGAACTGCAGAAAGTTATCAATCCGGGGTCGATTTCAGCTGTTTCGCAGGCCATGGCGACAGCGGCGATGGAGGACCAACAATCGATGAAATCACTTTGTGAGGCTACAGGGTCAATACGCGATGAGTTCATTGAACAGGTTCGCGCTTTGGGTCTGACTGTACCACAGAGCTTGACGAACTTTGCCCTCATTCTCTTTGAAACAACAGTGGCTGCACAACAGGCGGACAAGGCGTTGAGAGATGAAGCTATCGTTCTGCGCGGCATGGGTGGTTACGGCCTACCACAGGCCTTGCGCGCTACCATTGGCACACAAGAACAAATGGATTTTGTTATTCGAGTGTTGAAACAACACAGAGGAGCAGCCTGATGAACAGCCAATCACTCTCTCGCGGCAAAGCCAGGATCGGTATTTTGGTGCCGTTCACAAATGTAAACTTAGAACCAGACATGGCGTTGCTTCGACCGCCCGGCGTGTCATTTCATTTTCAGCGCTTGGGTGGTTACGACCGGGACGCAGTGCCTGATTCTTCCCAGATGGCAGGGCTGGGTGCGGCCCCAATTGATGAAGACCTACGCTTATTGGAAGGAGTAAAACCGGACGCCATACTCTATGGCTGCACTTCCGCTACCTTATCCCATGGGGTGCAATTCGATCAGGAACTGGCAGCGAAAATTAAAACCAGTTCTGGGGCGGTTTCCGTGACAGCAGCAGGAGCACTTGTCCATGCGTTGAAGACACTAGATGCTAAGAAAATTGCTTTCACCTCTCCCTACGTCGAGTCGCTCAATGATGATGCCATCGCTTTCTTGGCCGGGGCCGGTTTCGAAACTGTATCCCGTGCCGACTATCCTCGTGATCTCGGAAACTATGGACAGGGTGAGCTGTCGCCGGATCAAGTGATTGAGCATGCTTTGGGTGCCGATAGCAGCAATGCTGAGGCCTTAGTTCTCTCCTGTACTGATATGCGCAGCGTCGAATGCATTAGCCGCCTGGAAGACAAAGTTGGCAAGCCAGTGGTTTGTTCAAACCAGGCCATGTTGTTCCAAACCATGCAAGCTTTGGATCTACACCTTTCAGCGGTCGACTGTGGCCAGCTGTTTCGCCAATGAGGACCTTAGCAACGCTGATCTTCCCAGGCTTTGAGTTGTTGGACGCTTGCGGGCCGCTTCAGATGTTTGGTTTGCTGAAGGACGATTTCCATCTGGTGACAGTTGCTGAGGAAAAGGGGCCGGTTGCTTCCAACCAACGCGTTTCGTTGTTCGCAGACATGAGCCTGGATAATGAGCTCACCCCTGATCTGATCTTAGTGCCAGGCGGAATGGGAACGCGGGCCGAGATCTCCAACCAGCGGCTTTTGGATTGGATCAAAGGTATCAGTGAAAAAGCTGAGCTTGTGACCTCAGTTTGTACAGGATCCGCCCTTTTGGCGAAAGCGGGCGCCTTAGACGGTAAGAGAGCCACCACCAACAAAGCGGCTTTCCATTGGGTGACAGAGCAGTCTGCGAAAGTCGAGTGGGTCAGGCAAGCACGTTGGGTCGAAGACGGGCGTTTCTTTTCCTCTTCTGGCGTATCAGCAGGAATGGATATGAGCCTGGCTGTGATCGCGCGATTGTTGGGCCAAGAACGAGCAGAAGAAGTGGCAACCTGGGCTGAATATGATTGGCACCAAAATGCCAATTGGGATCCCTTCGCGAAGATCCATAGCCTCGTTGATTAAGACCTTACTCAGGCAGAAAGAACAGATCCGTGTCGCCTGGCTTAGCGCCAGCGGCGGTCAACATGGCATGAACTTGGCCACGGTGATGAGTCTGGTGGTTGAAGATATGACAAATCAGAAAAGCCTTGGGCTTAGAGACCTCGCGGTTTGCAGCCCCGGAAAACCAAGTTAGATCGCCTTGTATATCTTCGGTTGTTATGGTCACCGACCAATCCAAGAAGATTTGATCCATGGCTTCGCGCGCTGAACACAACTCTTCCCAAGATGCTGTTTCTTTGCAGCTTGTCTGAATTGAGGGTTGAATTGGGGCTTCGCATTGGTCAAAGCGGCTCAGCCAAATCCGATCACCCCATAGTAAATGGTTGAGCGTGGAAAATATCGACCCGAAAAACGATCCCCTATCTTCAAGCCTTTGACTGTCGCTCAAAGAACCTGCTGCCCTAAATAGAGATTGGTTTTGCCACTGGTTATAGCGGGCAAAGGTCTTTACGTGCTCCGGTGTGATCATTTGTTCGGAAACTAAACGACTAGAATTTGAGCTCCTTTAGGCACACGATCATACAAATCAATAATATCTTGGTTGATCATACGAACGCAGCCGCTGGACGCGCGCCGACCTATTGACCAGTAGGCAGGCGTACCATGAATCCGGTAAAGCGTATCTTTACCGTCCTTCATAATGTAGAGCGCTCTTGCACCCAGTGGATTTTCAGAGCCACCTGGCATACCTTTGGAAAACTCCGCAAATTCAGGTTTGCGTTCCAACATTTCCGGGGGTGGCGTCCACGTTGGCCATTTCTTCTTCCAACCAACTTTTGCGCGACCAGACCAAGCAAAACCTTCTTTACCAAGAGACACGCCGTAACGCATTGCTGTACCGCCCTCTTCGACAAGATAAAGATAGAACCGATCCGTATCGACGATGATCGAACCTACGGGTTCGTCTGTCTGATACTTGATTCTCCGGCGATAAAGCCTCTTGTTAACTTGATGAAGGTTTATGGGTTTAACCGCATGAGGTTCACTATCCATCGGGCCGTAGATTTCTTTGTAGTCCAAGGTTTTGTCCATGGACCCCGGTAAAGACAAATCACCACTGGAAGGAGCGCAACCAGCCAACAATAGAGTAGCTAGGCTTGCGGACGTTGCAAGAAACTGGCGGCGCGATGGCCCATTTTGGAGTGGCATAAGATTCATTTACGCTCTTTGTAAAAAGTGTATCTTGCTTAACCGTCGCGAAGGTTAAAATCCAGCGCTGTTTCACAAAAGCGCGTGAGGAAAATCCAATCGTTGAATTAGGGCAACGAGTCGCTGGAGTCGTTTACCCTCTATTGCTGGTTTGTTCATATAGCCGCCGAATGATTGAACTGGCGGTTTTTTCACATAGGCCAGGGATAAAGGCATGAACGAGAGCGGCCCAGCCAGCGACAGCGAGCCAGAACGCAAAACGGAACGCAAAGAACAAGTGTTCGATATAGCTTTCCTCGACAGAGGCCGGGTGGTCAGTAAACAGGCGTCGTAGCAAGGTTGTCATGTGAGATCTCCGGTTTGGATGAATTTCGTGAACTCTACATCTTCTTCAGTGAGAAAAGGTCTCAAATATCCATTGAATTAGAAGATGTATTATGATTTTATCCCAATAATGATTGAAAAACTCGACAAAATAGACCGTGCTATTCTCAATTGCTTGCAGAATGATGCTTCACTAGCCATTGATCAGCTTGCTGAGCAAGTCCATCTTTCCCGTAATGCCTGTTGGCGTAGAGTTAAGTTGTTGGAACAGGCCGAAGTGATCACAAAACGCGTGGCGTTGGTTGATCCCAAGAAAGTTGGATTGGGCCTATCGGTCATGGTTTTGATTCGCACGTCGAATCACGATCCAAATTGGTTGAAAGACTTTGAAAAAGCCGTACAGGACATGTCCGAAATCCAAGCAGCACATCGCATGACCGGGGATTTGGACTACCTGTTGAAAGTAAGGGTCGCAGATGTAAATGCCTACGACCAGTTTTATCAAAAATTGATTTCTAAAATTGATTTGACCGATGTTTCGGCCAGCTTTGTGATGCAGGACCTCAAAGACACCACAGCTCTGAAAATTTAGTTAGATTATGGGGCTTAACAAGCGATTCTGATTAGTTTTGCACGACCAAAGGCATGTTCAATACGCGGCGCATCGCGACGTTCATCTGTCCTTTTACAGGAGTCGGTACTTCCCGGACGATGACGCGAAATGCCTTGTTTATCATTGGGTCGTTGCGATTGACCTTCGAAACGCGGACAATTTGTGTTTCACCAGGACGAAGACGAAAGACCGGAGGGAAGGCTGCGACAGCATTGGTTCCGATAACGTTGCGACCGTTGGGTGGATTGGTCCACTCGCCGACGCCGACCTGATAGATGCCAGGACCGTTTCCGCTAATGTCTTCATGGGTAACGCGAAGACTGATGGCGGACTCACCAGGTTTAAACGCTAAACGAACTGGCACGACTGTGAAATCCGCGAGAGCGACGCTCATTGGTGCTAGGAGTGTAAAAAGGGCTAAACTAAATTTACAGAAAGAAGGTAGAAATTTCATGGCTTCAATTCCTTTATAAAGGAGGAGCTGTGAAGATCCTTTCGGAACCTTCACAGCACAACCGTTAGATAAACACTTCAACGTTCACGACGTTCGTGTACGTACCAGGTGTTGCACCGTTGATGGCATCTTGTGACACTGCGATATCGACAGGAATGTCGATGAATGTGCCGATACCGTCGCCTGTGCCTGTCATGACTTCCACAGCAGTTGCACTAGGTATGCTAACAGAGTTTACGTTGATGGCGTAAGCTACTGACGCTGACCCAGCAGTGTTAACCAGCTGAACAGAACCACCAGCGCCAGCGACGCGGTTGGCTCGAACAGTATAAGTAACACTTCTTGAACAAGCGAAAGTGAGATTACCACTGTCCGTCCAGTTTGAAGTAACTGAGTTAGAAACAGTGTTCGTAAAGGTTAAGGCGTCGGTTCCCATCGTACAGCCGCCCTCAATCGTGAGCGTGGTTGTGACAGTGCCCGATGCCGCCTGTGCATTTGCTTGAGCGACCCAGCCAAGCGTCAATGCAACCGCGAGGAGCATTGCTTTTTTCATTTGTTATTCTCCATTAGTTGAACAACTTATTTTTATTTACTGGATTCCCCGATTGAATGAGCCATCCAAACAGTCAAACCCAGAGCCTTGAGGACATCTCCAACAAAGAACAACAATACGGAGAGTCGTTTGGTCAGCCAAAAACTGACACAGCGGATTCAAACCGTGAATGGAGATTGTTTTTCTTTGTAAATGTCAACATCCACCCATACAGACAGCAATCTCCGTGCCAAAGATTGTAAGTGGAATCCGCTCTTTCGATTTTGCTTTTCAAGTGGTGGGCAACGTAGCGATAAGGACTGGCTAATAATTGGATTCGTTTGAAAACGAGTCCAGTTTTCCGTTTGCAATTCAGGAATTACTTAAAAAGGATACTTACTGCTTTTTTGGAGTCCATCTTGGGCCGCTCAAATTTGATCAACCGATAAGAGATTGTGTATCGGTCTGAGTCGAGGATTCTCTGCACCTTGATTTGCCGAATGCAAAACCGGCTGGCAAAAGGCCACTTCTATGCTCGGTCCGGACTCAGTACCAATTGGGTATGACCAACGAACGCCGTAAGCAATAAGGAACAGCGGATAACAAATGCTCTAGCGCAGTTTACCAATCAGAGTTTGGTAGAAAATGATGGCTTGCTTTACAGCATCGATTGAAATCCGTTCATTTGTCCCTTGCAGGCGTGGAATATCTTCCGAATTGAAAACAATTGGCAGAATACGATAAGAATTTTCTGCTGATTTCTCGTATTCCCGGCTGTAAGTTGCGGCAATCGTCAACCCTGGGACGGAGACGATATCTCCAAACACTTGTCCGAAGGTTTCGTCCAAAAGCCGGTACCCATCGCTTTGGGAAGTAGAGATTTTGCTAGGATCATTAGCGCCTGGGCGAGCGACAACTTTGACGCGGTCATCGGTGATCACTTTGTTCACGTGATCGATTATGTCATCGATTCGGCCCCGCGGATGCGATCTGAAATTCACGGTTACTTTCGCTTCCTGGGGCAACACGTTTTGCTGAATGGATGCTGACAACATGGTTGGCGCCGTTGTTGTTCGCAGCAGAGCATTCGTTGTGTTGGCCTTCGACAGTTCTGCTTCAATGAGTGGGCCAAAAAGCCAACGGTTGGCGAAAAGAACACGTTGAACAAAGGGGAAATGCGGCGCCACGGCATATCGCACCGCAGGTTTTGATGGACTCTAGGATAGTTTGTTTCGAGCTACGCTAGAAACCGAGAAAATTCTGCAGTATCGACTTGGGAAAAATCCTGGTTAGAGACGGCTTTGATTTGTACCGCTTCAGACAAGCGCTTGGCGGCTTGATTTCCGTCAACCTGTGGCAGCTCTATCGTCTTTACGGGTTTTTGCGTGGGTTTATACTGCAAAGTATTGAAAAGAATCACCGCCACAAGCAGGAAAAACATAAAGCCAAGGGTGAACGGAACAGGTTTGAGAAGTTTTGTCATCGCGCTGTTTTTCTTTGTTTCCGTCGTCGAGGCCTAATCGAAACCATTCCGAGGGTCAATTGCATCAGTCATGTTTCAGTTTTCAAGAAGTTCTCGATGCCCAGAACTTGACATCTTTCAGTCCAGCAGGAATAGACAGGGCAATCCATTCATATTAATACAAAGGAAAGAATTATGGAACTCAAAGGTCACACCGCCATGATCACCGGCGGAGGTTCAGGGCTCGGCGCAGAAACAGCTCGTCACTTGGCAGCAGCGGGAATGAAGGTCGCTCTGTTGGACATCAACATGGAAGGCGCAGAAAAGGTAGCGGCAGAGATCGGTGGGATAGCGATTGAATGTGATGTTACCTCGGCAGAAAGCGGCGAAGCGGCGACAGCCAAGATGGTTGCGGAATTGGGTGCGCCAAGAGTTTTGATTAACGCTGCTGGTATTGCGCCGGCTAAGCGTATTGTTGGACGTGATGGTGCACAGCCGTTGGCAGAATTTGAGCGCGGTATCAAAATCAACTTGATCGGTTCCTTTAATATGCTGCGTTTGGCAGCTGCGGAAATGGTAAAAACCGACCCTGTCAATGATGACGGCGAACGTGGCGTTATTATCTCCACTGGTTCTATTGCTGCGGGTGAAGGCCAAATTGGTCAAGCAGCTTACGCCGCCTCAAAGTCAGGTGTGATTGGCATGATGTTGCCAGCGGCCCGTGAGTTCTCGCGCTACGGTATCCGAGTGAATACAATCAACCCTGGCCTCTTCGCGACGCCGATGTTGCTTGGTATGCCGCAGGAAGTTCAGGACAGCCTGGCCAATCAAGTCCCATTCCCTAAGCGTTTTGGTCGCCCTGATGAATATGCAAAGCTTTGTATAATGATCTGTGAAAACGCTATGCTCAACGGCGAAGTCTTCCGTCTTGATGGCGCGATGCGCATGGAGGCGAGTTAGAATTCTGTCTTCAGAGTTTTTAAAAACCCTGGTCATCGCGCCGGGGTTTTTTTGTCCCTTTTTTGCTGGTTTTGATCAGCAATAGGTTAAATTGGGCAAGGTTACGGAGGTGGTTTGGCTGAAAAGGACAGTTTTGACCGCAGTCTATTCGCTAATCCGACGGTCGATGAAGCGCGCCATTTTTGCATCTAGTTCTGAAAGTCCGTTGCAGGAATGGGTGGTCAAAACGATATCTAATTGGTTGTAGACATTGGACCATTCGGGGTGATGATTAATCTTCTCTGCGTAAAGCGCCACGCGAGACATAAAGGCCCAAGCTTCGGAGAAGGATTTGAATTTTAGGTTCCGCCTGATGGCATCACGGCCTTCGACCAAGCCCCAGTTTGAGTGCTCGGCGAGTAGTTGTTGCCGTGCTTCCGCATTTAGTAACTCAACTTTTGACATCAACTAAGGCTCCTACTTTTGCCCTGAGTACAGGGAGTAAATCTGTTTCAAACCAAGGATTTTTTTTGAGCCAGAAAGTATTGCGCCAACTCGGGTGCGGCAGAGGAACGTAGTTTGGAGCGTAATTTGCCCAGTTGGCCACGGTCGCTGTCATACTTTTCTCACGATCCTTGCCGAGGTAGCGTTTCTGGGCGTAGGCGCCAATGAGCAACGTCAGCTCGATGTTGGGCAAACAAGCCAGCAGTGCCTCGTGCCAAAGCGGCGCGCATTCGGGTCGCGGAGGTTTATCGCCGCCGTTTTTGTCAACACCGGGGTAACAAAACCCCATAGGCATGATGGCAATTTGACCTTCATCGTAGAAGGTATCTTTGGGTAGATTTAGCCACTCCCGTAAGCGATCACCGCTTTTGTCATCCCAGGGAACACCGGATTCGTGTACTTTGGTTCCCGGTGCTTGACCGATGATCAGAACCTTCGATGTTGGGGCCATTTTAACGATGGGCCTCGGGCCAAGTGGCAAGTCAGCGGTGCAAACTTCGCAAGCTGGAACTTTGGTTAGCAGTTGGCTAAATTCTTGATTCACGCCAAGGATTCCTTACGTGGCTTGGTTGACCGTCAGTTAGCAATAACGAGCGATAGCGGCACCGACAATTCTTTTCGGTAATAGGCACCAGATGCGCTGAGGTGGCTGGAATACAGATGAAATTCCGTCACATCAAAGAAGTCGCTCGTGAAGCTAGCGTTGGCACCTAAAAACCCCGCTACTTGCTGTTCTTTTGCGGAGCAGTGTCGAGATAGAGATACGTGCGGCTTAAAGCTCCTGGAATCGAGAGTTCGGACGACTAAAGAAAGCTTGAAGCGGAGCGTAGAAGCCATTGCTTCCAGGCAGGGGTTAGGCTCTACACCGGCCCAGAGAACGCGGGTCTTCTTCCCACTACCAAATCGGTCAACACCTTGGAGCCGCAGGTGTAAAGCAGGGAAATCAGATGAGGTTAAAAGTTCAGCAACCTCTTCCATTTCTATCCCGTCCAGCTCTCCAAGAAAAGCCAGTGTTAGGTGGAACCCTTCTGGATCAACCCAACGGGTTTGAGTCAGGCCAGACTGTAGTGTGGACAGCCTGATCTTGAGGTTATTTGGAATGTCCAACCCTACAAAGCAGCGCATCTTTTTTCTCTTCTCCAAGTCCGCGAATTAGGGACAAGGATAAGTGTAAATTTGATGGATATTCTGAAGATCCTCCAGAATCTCTCCATCCAAAGAAAGGGTAATAGATTCAAGGGCATTCAGCAGTTGCGACTGTGTGGTTGCACCGATGATTGTGCTTGTCACAAAAGGTTGCTGATTAACGAAAGCGAGGGCCATTTGGCTTGGGTCCAGATTGTGTTTCTTTGCCAGATCAACATAGGACTGAACTGCTGCATCAGAATTGGCAGTCATATAGCGCGTTTGCCCGGTAAACTCTGTGCGACGGGCACCAGCTGGCTTTGCGCCATTCAAATACTTGCCGCTGAGCGTTCCCGCAGCAAGCGGTGCATAGGCCAGCAAACCACAGTCTTCACGGATCGCTATTTCTGCCAATCCGACTTCGAAGCTACGGTTCAACAGGGAATAGGCATTCTGGATTGAGGCCATACGTGGCCCTTTGCCTTGATCCGCTAATGTGAGGAACTTTTGCGTGCCCCAGGGTGTTTCGTTCGACAAACCCACGGCGCGGATCTTGCCTTCTTTCACTAGCTCACCCAAAGCTGAAAGGGTTTCTTCAAGGGGGATCGCATCGTCGTTTTCATTGTGTACATAGCCTACACCTGACTTACCAAAAAGACCCACTTCTCGATCTGGCCAATGTAGCTGGTAAAGGTCGATGTAATCGGTTTGCAGACGTTTAAGGCTGCCATCGATCGCCGCGCGAATGTTGGCTCGATTGAGGCGGGATTGACCTTCACGGATCCAAGAAATTCGGCTGCCCCTTCCGATGACTTTCGATGCCAGCACCACCTTGTCGCGGTTGCCTGAGTTCTTAAACCAGTTGCCAATATACTCTTCTGTTTTGCCACAACTCTCGGCACTTGGCGGCGCGGAATACATTTCTGCTGTATCGAAGAAGTTCACGCCATAATCCAACGCTGTGTCCATCTGAAGGTGGGCTTCTTTTTCAGTATTTTGCCGACCGTAAGTCATGGTTCCCAAGCAAATTTTACTAACGTCAATGTCTGTGCGTCCAAGCTTAGATTGTTGCATCTTTGATCCTAATTGATTTGTTTGGGAAAGCAGTTATTACGGAATACCCTGAATTCAAGGCTTGGTCGCCAGCCCCTCAAGCATTTCCTCGACGTAGGGCAAAATATTGGCGACGATAATGTCTATACCCTCAGCCGTGGGATGGATTCCATCTTCCTGATTCAAAGCCATGTCGCCCGCGACGCCGTCAAGGAAAAAGGGATAAAGCATCAGTTCCTTTTCAGCGGCTAACTCCGGGAAAACAGCATCAAATTCAGCCTTGTACTCGCGGCCATATGTTTCGCTGGCGAGCATTCCGGCCATTAATATAGGCAGTGATTCCGCTTGAAAGAGATCAACGATTTTTGAAAGGTGTTCCCTTGCTTTTGCCACCGGAAGGCCGCGCAACATGTCGTTAGCGCCAAGCTCCAAAATGACAGCATTGGGTTGATCGAAAAGCGCCCAATCAACGCGGTTTAATCCTGCCCCAGTTGTATCACCCGACTGACCTGAATTGATAACCACTATATCGTGGCCTTTAGCGATAAGCGCCTGCTCCAACTTCACCGGAAATGCTTCGTTGTCTTTAAGCCCATAGCCCGCTGTCAGGCTGTCCCCAAAGGCTAATATCTTGACCGGATCCGCCACAGCTATACCGCTGGCGGATACAAACATTAGTGAAATCAAAAGTCGAAGCAGAACTTTAGTCATTAAAACCCCTTTTTGTGTTGATTTGGGATGTTTGAATCCCATATGCAACGGAATTGTTCACTCTATAGGCGGAAATCGGAAATTTCATGACCAAGTTGATTTCAACCAAAGACCTCCGCCTTCAATTCAATGTTGGCGGCAAAACCATTGAAGTATTGAACGGCATCACCTTCGCAGCTGAACCTGGCGAAATCGTCTCCGTGGTAGGCCCATCGGGATCTGGGAAAACCAGCCTAATGATGATCCTAGCAGGTCTCGAGAAAGCGACCAGTGGCGAGGTTTCTGTCAACAGCCAAAACCTGCTGACGATGACAGAAGATCAGCTGGCGGTTTTCCGCCGTCATTCCGTGGGTGTGATCTTCCAAAACTTTCACTTGGTTCCTACAATGACAGCGCTTGAGAACGTCGCTCTGCCGCTGGAGTTTTCAGGCCATAGCGATGCCCTGGATCAAGCGGCAGATATCCTTTCGAAAGTAGGACTTGAAGACCGGCTAACCTCATATCCGGGACAGTTGTCCGGTGGTGAACAACAGCGGGTTGGTATTGCAAGGGCGATGGTTGCCAAACCCAAAATACTGTTCGCTGACGAGCCAACAGGAAACCTTGACCAAGACACCGGTCAGCGCGTGACAGACTTGCTCTTTTCGCTTTGTCGCGATCAGGGTTCGGCTATGATGTTGATCACCCATGATCCCCAACTGGCCAAATTGGCCGACCGCCAGATACATATGAAAAACGGGCAGTTGAGCTAAGGCGATGGTAGGATCATTTTCTTTGCTGGTACGGCTGACCGCCCGCGATATGCGCGGCAGCTGGCGTCATTTCCGCCTTTTTGTTTTGGCTATTTTTCTGGGTGTTTTGGCCATTGCGTCCGTTGGTTTTCTTTCCGATTTGTTGTTGGGTGGTTTGGCCAATGATGCAAAACGTTTGCTGGGTGGTGACGTTGCAATCACGCTGAATCAGCGACAACTTTCGGATGATGAATCCAAATGGATCGCGCAATCTGGTCAAGTCTCCAGGAGTGCTGGGTTTCGTTCAATGGCACGGTTCGAGGGCAAACAGAGGCTTGTGCAGGTTAAAGCGGTTGATGAGGTCTACCCTCTTGTGGGAACGTTGGATCTGGAAAATGGTGTAGCGGACGTCGACACACTGGGCAGAGCCGAAAATCTATGGGGCGCGTTTGCTGATTCGGCTTTACAGACACAGCTCACCGTCGGTTTGGGCGGCATAATCCAAGTTGGCGATGCGCGTTTCCAATTGAGAGGTTGGATAGAGCGGGAACCCGACCGCAGTTTAGTGGGGTTTGAATTGGGGCCACGCGTGATGATATCCACAGCGGCTTTAGCAGACTCCGGGTTTGAAAAGCCCGGTAGTCTCATCAAAAACACCTACAAAGTTCTGCTTTCAGGCACCACTTCAGCTTCCAATTGGCTTAGTGAACTAAACCAGCAATTTCCAGAAGCAGGGTGGCGCATAAGATCGTTGACCGATGCTACGCCTGGCGTCAGTGAAACCATTGAGCGCCTGACACAGTTTTTGACGCTTATAGGATTAACTACCCTGCTAGTCTGCGCGGTTGGGAGCGGCAATGCAGTACAAGCCTATCTGGCCCGAAAAGTTGAAACCCAAGCCATTTTCAAAACACTGGGTGCTGGTCAAAAACTACTCTTTTTGTGCTTCTTTTTGCAAGTTTTGGTGATGTCTATTTTCGCTTCTTTGTTGGCGCTAATTGTTGGCTATTTCGGTTCGATGCTTGCAGCACCTTACCTGACAAATTTCCTCAACATCGACCCAGCGCCACAACAGCCATTTCTCATCGCTTTGTTGAGTTTGGCGTTCGGAACTCTAGTTGCATTGACGTTCTCCTTTCTGGCATTGGCACGCGTCCCAGGGGTCCCTGTTGCAAGGTTGTTTAGAGGCAGCGGAGAGAACGATGCTTCCCCAGGGTTGTTCGGCTATCTGGGCACGTTGATCCTCGGTTCCGGTCTTATTGCTTTGGCGGTGTTTTCCGCCTTTGATCCCATGCTGGCGGCTTGGTTCTTAGTCGCTGCCGCCGCGGTTTTGTTATCTTTGTGGCTTCTGGCAAAGGCCCTGTTGTTGGTCACTAAGCGGATAGCGAGACCCAAAAAACTATCGCTGAAAATGGCGTTGTCGAACTTAGTGCGACCTGGATCTCCAACGACAGCCACCATTGTAACTCTAGGTCTCGGTTTAACCCTGTTGGTCGCTATCGCACAGACTGATTCCAACCTCCGTCGCCAAGTCAGTCAAGATCTGCCGCAAACAACACCGGCCTTCTTCATGATTGATATTCAAAAGGCAGAAGCAGATCAGTTTCGCGAGTTTGTGTCAGAACTGAAAGGCGCGAGCGATTTGGCGATGGTCCCCTTGTTGAGAGGAGCGATCACAAGGTTGAAATCTGTTCCAGTAGAAGACCTGGATATACCCGACTCTATTGACTGGGTCTTTGAAGGAGATCGTGGTTTGACCTGGGCCAGGGAACCAACAGAAACCATGGATGTCGTTGAAGGGGATTGGTGGCCCACGGACTATTCCGGGAAACCACTTATTTCCCTTGATCGGGAAGTGGCGGAGCTCATGAATCTGAAGATTGGCGACGCCATGACCGTTAACATTCTGGGCAGGGACATTGAAGTTGAGATTGCCAACTTCCGCAAGATTGAGTGGCGTTCTTTTGGGATTAACTTCGTCGTGGTTTTCTCACCGGGTCTCCTTGAGAAAGCGCCGCAAACCTATTTGGCAACGCTGGTCAGTTCAAAAGAAGATGAAGACCGGGTAGAAAGTGCAATCATTGACGCCTTTCCCACGGTTTCTTCTATTCGGGTACGCCGTACTCTGGGTGAAGTGTCGCGTATTCTTGGTACCGTCGCTAACTTATTGGGCATCGCGAGCTTTCTCACACTCATTGCCGCAATCATTGTTATATCAGGTGCAATCATGACATCACGGCAAAAGCGTTCCGAAGAGATGGTGATCTTCAAAGTGTTAGGTGCAACGAAGGCGCAGGTGCTAAGGGCCTTTATCGTTGAATATGGATTGATGGGTTTCTTGAGCGCGGGATTGGCAGCCGTGTTAGGCTTAACCGGTTCCTATTTGATTGTCACGAAAGTGATGGATGGTGATTTCCAGGCAAATGTCTGGTCATTATTAGGCATTTTGTTGCTCGGAACTTTGCTAACGGTCGCCCTTGGGTTCATTGGAACTTTTTACAATCTCTCAATGAAAGCCAGTACTTTCCTTAGGAATGACTAACTAAATCAGACTCTTCTTGAAATTTGGCTGAATTCAAACGATATTAGGGTCAGTTTGAAATTTTAACTTCATCAATCGGAGATAGGAAGTGAATCAATACGATCCCCGCTCAGTCGGATACGGCCAAGCAAGCCGTGCTGAAATCGACGAGGGCCTGCGCTCTTATATGCTGCGTGTTTACAACTACATGGCGCTTGGAATTGCGTTCACCGCAATGGTTTCCATGTTTATGATGTCTCAGATGCAGATAATGTACGCTATTATGGGTACGCCCATCAAATGGGTATTGTTCGCAGCAATTTTGGGCTTTGGTTTCTTTTCCAAAAAGCTCTTTTTCTCGAACAATCAACTGGTCGGCCAAGTAGCTTTCTTCAGTTACGCTGGCCTATGGGGTATTTGGATCGCGCCAATGCTCCTTATGTACCTATCCATTGATCCAGCGATGGTTTACCGAGCCTTCTTTATCACGGCGGCTATGTTCGCCGGTATGAGCCTCTTTGGCTACACGACGAAGAAGCAATTGCAGGGTATGGGACAGTTCTTGGCCTTGGCTTCAATCGGCCTATTCATCGCCATTATCATCAATGTCTTCTTCTTGCAGTCTGGCATGTTCCAGCTCATTTTGTCGGCTGGCATGGTTTTGGTTTTTGCTGGCATGACAGCTTGGGAAACCCAAGAAGTTAAGAACATGTACACAACCGCTCACTCTGTGCAAGCGAACAACCAGAAGGGTGTTTTCGGGGCTTATTTGCTCTATGGCAGCTTCATGATCATGTTTATTTACATTCTTCAAATTTTTGGAATCATGGGCGGCGACGACTAAGCCTGTTATCCAAATTGAATCAAGAAGAGGGCTCGGTTTTCCGGGCCCTTTTTTGTTCAAGTGATTTTGTTCAGTCGACCGAGCTTGCCATGGCGTTCAATCGCTCTGCTAAAGGCTCCAACTCGGCTGGTTCTGTGTTCGCGAAAGAGAAGCGGATAAAGCGTTCTTGGCCACGACCGAAAAATTCACCAGGAACAGACAGAATGCCAAATTCCTTGGCGAGGCGTTCCGTGACTTCCAAAGCACCCAAATTCTGCATCGGATGCCTAACATAGGCGAAATAGGCACCACTGGCGGCGATTTCCCAGCCATTAGCAGAAATGATAGCGGTTTTAAAAGCTTCTGCTCTCTGCGCCATTATTCCGGCGTTCTTCGCACGCCAGTCCCCGAGCTCGGCCAAACCCATGGCGACGGCATACTGGGCTGCTCTGGGGGCACAAATTTGAAGATTGTCGACTGTCTTTTCTATTTCTTCACAAATCGTTCTGTTAGCCGTTACAGCGCCAATTCTATGCCCAGGAATCGCATAAGCCTTGGAGAAGCTATAAAGTTGCACGAGCGTGTCTCGCCAATTGTCTTTTTGAAACAGGGAGTGGGGTCTCGTTTGGCCCGCTGGTAGGAAATCGCGGTAAGTCTCGTCCATGACCAACCATATGCCTTTCGCCCGGCAAAGGTCGAATATCTTGGCGAGGTCTTCGGCTGGGTATACAGCCCCTGTCGGGTTGTTTGGCGAAATCACGACAAGTGCTTTGGTCTTGTGATCAATAGCAGCCTCGATGTCTTCCAACTGAGGAACGAAACAGTATTCCTGCTTGCAGTCAACGAAGCCAGGTTCCAAGCCTAAGAGTCGGAGGCTGTATTCGTGGTTGAAAAAACACGGATTGGTCAAAAGGACTTTCTCTCCGGGTGCCGCTAGGGTCAAAAGTGCCGCATAAAAAGCCTGATTGCAGCCAGAGGTAATTTGCGTTTCTTCGAAGTCGACATGCGCGCCGAAAAGTGACGTTAAGTGTGTGGCCAGATTGGCCCGCAAAAGGTCGTCGCCTTTTACCGCACCATAGGAGGAGAAGTCAGATGAAGCAGCGGCTTCACTGAGCCATTTGTACAGCTTAGGATGCGACGGATATCCGGGTACGGCCTGGGATACATTCAGCATGGGACCGTAGTCGCCTTTGTATTCTTTAGCCCAATCCAAGACTAACGGAATCGGCGGCGGTGTCAAAGAGGTTACGGCTTTGTTGAGGCGGTCACTGATTCCTGGCACCGAATAATTTCCTAAAGCTCTTGTTCCAAATACCTTTGGGGCTTTCTAAAGCGATCAACGAGAAGAAAACAATGAAAAATCCGAGCCATTGGATGGGGGCAAACCATTCGTTGAACCAAAGATAAGCCAAAACCGCCGTGAAAATAAGGTCGGCGACAGAAATCATGGAGGCCCTGGTTGTGCCAATGATGTTGGCGCCTAAGAAAAACATCAGCCAGGTAAAACAGTAAATCGACGAATTACCAAGGAGGCCGACCCAACCCGACGTGCTCTGTGGTAGCGACAAATCTCCAAAAAGCAGAAAACCAGCTGTGAAGAGTAAAGTTCCCCATAGCGTCAGGAAGAAATTGGAGCTAAGTGCTCCCATTTCTTTTGAAGGTTTGTCGTTAGCGATTGTCACGATGACCGTAAACACCATCGCCAAAAGTGCCCAACCAACACCGATCATTGATTGAGTGTTGAAAGAAGTTGCAAGTGAAAGTCCGATGCCGACTAGGGCGAACAGACTCCACCCCAATCGAAAGATGGTGAGGGAGCTGACGCCCAAGTAATGGTTATAAACAGCAACGCAAATTGGGTAGAGATACAGCAGCAAAAGCGCCAAGCTGATTTCAATCGATTGAATTGCTAGATAAAGCCCGATGATGAAAAATCCGGCTGACAACCCAGCGATAATGGATTGAAATCGCAGATGTTTTGGAAGGGATGGTCTATTCTTAGTCACAAGCAAAAGCAGTGACAGAACGATCAGACCGACAAAGCCACGGAACAACAGCAGTGTGGATGTATTTACACCATCATTGAGCGCGAGTTTGGCGGTGTTCGGAAGCAAAGCAACGGTCAAAGATGCCACTAAGACATAGCCAATACCGAGCAGGTTTCTTGAGTGTAAAAACGGATTGGGAACCCAATTCATCTAGTGGGCTCCCATTGTTTCATCTACCCGCGCAGTCTTTCGCCCTTGGGATCAAAAGCCGGTTCATCGAGCAACTTAGCGGGATGTGGAATGCCAAGCACTGCTACATCGAATTCAGCACCAGATTTCACATAGTCAGTTTTGATGAAACAGAGGGCTAGGGACTTCTCAACAGTGTATCCGTAAGAGGCAGAACTCACGCGTCCGACCGGTGTGCCGTCTTTGGCAAACACAGGCTCGCCACCGGTGGCGTCTGCGTTGTGGCTGACTTCAAGTTCGAGCGAAACAAGCAGCTCACGAGGTGCTTTGTCCTTAAGCGCAATGTAGGCTTCTCTACCCAAGAACTCTGGCTTATCGAGTTTGATCAACCGATCCAAACCAACCTCTTGCGGCCAGTATTCTGGTGAATACTCGCGACCCCAGGAACCATACCCCTTTTCGATACGTAGACTGCCTAAAGCGCGACCACCCACGGGGCGAATGCCTAGATCAGCGCCAGCTTCAAAGAGGGCATCGTAGAGCTCCAGTTGTTTTTCTGTTGGAACGTAGATTTCCCAACCGAGATCGCCGGTAAAAGATACGCGAATGGCGATGGCATCAATGCCCGCAATCGTGATCTTTTTGGACCGCATAAATTTGAAAGTATCGTTACCCAGATCGGCATTGGTCATGCGCTGTAGAAGCTCACGAGATTTAGGCCCTGCAACGTTGAAACCACACCATTCTGCCGTACGTGAAACCAGCTCGACGCCTTCAGGCTTCGGCACTGATTCCCAGAAGCGAACGTGATAGCGTTCCGCCATGCCGGATCCAACCATCCAATAGTGATCATCAGCCAATTTGGTGATCGTGAAATCACCAGCGATACCGCCACGAACACCTAGTAGAGGTGTTAGGCAAGAACGTCCGTCAATGGTGGGCACTTTGTTAGCGACGATCTTGTCCAACCATTCGCGACAGCCAGGTCCTGTAATCTCATACTTACCGAAATTGGATACATCGATAACGCCCACGTCCTTGCGTAGCGCACGGCATTCGTCGCCAACTGGCTCAAACCAGTTCTGGCGCTCGTAGCCATATTCATCAACCTTTTCAACACCCTCAGCGGCGTACCAGAGTGGATGTTCCCAACCGTAGTTGAGGCCATGCATAGCACCCTTTTCCTTCTGACGCTCATAAAC
This sequence comes from uncultured Alphaproteobacteria bacterium, assembly GCA_905480575.1. Lineage (GTDB taxonomy): Bacteria > Pseudomonadota > Alphaproteobacteria > UBA7985 > CAJQQZ01 > CAJQQZ01. Next base: position 44,303 of record CAJQQZ010000044.1, read on the forward strand.
AGGGCGTGTGAGAACTGGGCGACCGGCTTCGCGCTCTTCAAAAGGGAAATGAATCTTGAAACGGTTCGCATAACAATCCAAAGCGCGGGCTTTGGCAAATGCCTTGGTTGGCCAGTTACCGAAGCGTGCTAGATCCCAAGGGAAGAGATCAAGCTCCGGCTCGCCTTCTACGATCCACTGTGCGAGCAGCAATCCGAGGCCACCGGATTGAGAGAAACCAGGGATGATACCGTTACAGCAATAGTAGTTTTTGAGCTCTGGCACCGGACCGAACAAAGCAGCACTATCAGGTGACCAAATCATTGGGCCGTTGATGACGCGCTTGATACCGGCATTTTCCAGAACAGGTACGCGTGTGAAGGCACGCATGATGTTTTCAGAAATGCGCTCTAGATCATCGTCGAAAAGTTCGTGGCCAAAATCGAGTGGTGTGCCGTCTTCGGCCCAAAAACGGCCGTCTTTTTCGTAAGCACCAACTAGCAAACCCATGCCCTCCTGACGAAGGTAGTATTCACCATCGCGGTCAGCAACAGAGGGGAGGCGACGTCCCATCGCTTCGATCTCAGGAATCGACTCTGTTACGAAATATTGATGCTCCATCGGCATCAGTGGCAAGTCAACACCAGCCATACGACCAACTTCACGCGCCCAAAGGCCTGCAGCGTTGATAACAACATCGGCGTGAATGTTGCCTTTTGGCGTGATGACATCCCAGGTACCGTCGTCGCGCTGGTTTGTTTCCACAACCGGCGTGAAACGATGAATTTCAGCACCCATTTGGCGGGCACCCTTAGCATAGGCGTGTGTTACGCCCGACGGATCGACGTTACCGCCATCTGGTTCGTACATGGCGCAGCGAATGCCTTCCATGTTTACTAAGGGGTTCAGCTCTTTAACGTCAGCCACCGAAATTTCGTGGAAATCGATACCAAAGTAGCGGCCTTTAGCGGCCTGAATTTTTAGCTGATGCTCGCGGTCTTTGGTTTGGGCGAGGTAGATTGAACCGGGCTGATAGACACCACAGCTTTGCTCGGTTTCTTCTTCCAGCTCTTTGTAGAGCTTCATCGTGTAGTATTGAAGCTTGGAGATATTGTTGTGATCGTGCAGTCCATGAAGGTTGGCGGCCGCGTGCCAAGTTGAACCAGAGGTCAGTTCATCTCTCTCCAAGAGCATAACATCTTTCCAGCCAAGCTTGGCCAGGTGGTAAAGAATTGAACAACCAACCAGTCCACCGCCAATGACGACGGCTTGTGCTTTTGTCTTCATGAAATAAGCCTCAATGTTTAATTTTTGCCCTTACAGAGCCAATTTATTGCGTGAAAACTAAGTGATAGGGCCCACTACCGTCCCCATAAAACGGACAATCACGTGGTTTATTCCGACCAGCACCGATTCAGAGGCGGCTAAATAGAAAAACCACCCAATTTTGTCTCAAGATACTCAGAAATGCCCTCGCGCGCGCCTTCTCGACCAATCCCACTGTTCTTCATGCCGCCAAATGGCGCAGAAGCTCCTGATGGGTTGATGTCATTGATGCCGATGATGCCGAAGTTTAGACCTTCGTAAAGCCGCATGGCCCGCGATAGATTCTGAGTATAGACGTAGGCTGCTAGGCCGTAGTTGGTGTCGTTGGCCATGGCGAGAACATCATCGTCATCGCCATAAGGAACAATGGCAGCAACCGGTCCAAAGGTTTCTTCGCGATAAATGGTCATGGCTGGTTTGATGGCATTCAACACTGTTGGTGCGTAGAAATGACCTCTGTCTAATCCATTGGCCGTCAACCGTTCGCCGCCACAGACGATTTCTGCTCCTTTGGCGATGGCGTCTTGGACTTGCGCATCGACCTTAGCAACGGCGGCATCATTAACAAGGGGACCAATCGAAACGCCTTGCTCGAGACCATTCCCCGCCTTCATCTTCGAGACCCGCTCCACCAATGTGTTTTTAAAGGCCTCTACCATCGACTCGTGAACAAAAATGCGGTTAGGGCTGATACAGGCTTGCCCGGTATTCAAGAACTTGACGAGTTGCAGTCCTTTGGCAGCATGAACCGGGTCAGCATCCTGGCACACGATGAAAGGTGCGTGGCCGCCCAGCTCGCAAGATACGCGTTTCATATTGCCTGCGGCTTTACCCGCGAGCATTTTTCCAACGGGTGTTGAACCTGTAAAAGTTAGCTTGCGCACGAGAGGGTTTGTGACAAATTCTTCGCCGATTGGTTTTGGGTCGGAACCAGTCACCAAGTTGACAACGCCGGCTGGCAGGCCAACTTCCTCAAAAATTTTGACCATTTCAATAGCACAAAGTGGCGTGGCCTCGGCTGGCTTTAAAACCACCGTACAACCAGCGGCTAGCGCGGGTCCCAGCTTACGGGTCACCATAGAAATTGGATAATTCCAGGGGGTGACTGCTGCAACCACACCTACCGGTTCGTGTCTCACTAGAAAACGTTGGTCAGGTCGGGCAGAGGGTATGGTTTCGCCATAAATGCGTTTGGCTTCTTCAGCAAACCACAGCAAAAAATCGGCGGCATATTGAACTTCGGTCGTTGCCGCTCTCAGGGGTTTTCCTTGCTCAAGTGTTAAGAGCTCTGCAAGCTGGTCTTTGCGAGAAATGAGAACTTGATAGGCCTGGTAAAGTAAGGCTGATCGTTTATGAGCCGTTTGAGCGGCCCAGTCGGGGAAAGCTTTCGCTGCCGCAGCGATTGCCGCGTTAGCCTCTTCACGGCCGCCGTCGGCAACCTTTCTTACCACCGTTCCATTTGAAGGATTGGTAACCGGAAAAGTCCCTCGGCTTCCTTCTTGTATCCAAACACCATTAATGAACATGGACTCGCTCTTTTTAATTCTTTGCTAAAAAGGCAGTTTTTACAGTTAACAGAGTTAAAAAGACAGGCAGAAATTAAAAACTACCAAGCCGTTTGGTGGATTGATTAAGTAAAAAGAAGGCATTTTTCCTCTGAATACTTCATTCGTAAAGTAACGAATCGCTTTTCTGGCACTAATTTTGCGCTGTTTGTTCCTAGGTACTTACCGCCAAAGTGAAAGAAGGACTCTATTCGTAAGACAATATCAAGTTTTAAATAAATAATAAGATAACAAAATCATAAACTTGAACAGCTTAATTAAAACAAGACATTAACTAAATTGCTGTGCTTTCGAATTTCGGTCTTTTCGCAACTTTGTTACTAATTTGGGGACAAATATGCTTTTTGCGACTCGCGTCAGGATCAAGAAAGGCTTTCTAACTGCGAATCGGGATAGAAATTCCGATAAAATTTTAGAAAGTTCGACTGACATTAGTTTTTCGGATCAGACAACTGGTTCTAACACTCTTGGATTAAAACCAAGAATACCTTCGACTGTTGATTCGTGGATCGAAAGCGATCCGGCGAACCCGCGCTCAAAATCTGATCACATTACAAATGAAGATGAGTTTTCAGCCCCTCAGGTTGAAAAAAACCGCCGGAAGATGACCCACTGTCCCCAGGGTTCATCTCCGGCGGCCTTTTTACGAGATGAAAATATGAAAGCAGAGCGACTCTTTTCCCGTCAAGATGCTTGGCGAGTCCTGACTTCCTTTTGGATGGTTCTTATCGCCCAAATGATAGGGTTAAGTCGGAAGACAAGAGACAGGAGCGACGAAGTCAGGACAGGGTTCAAGGGATTAGTGCGCCTCGATTTCGCAAGAAGAGCTCTTCGCCCGCTCTCCGTGGCGATTATGGTCGTCGCCTTTTCATCGATGACTTTTGAGCAAGCTGATGCGCAAAGCTGTCCCAGTGGGCGAACCTGGACCAATGTTTCGCATTTGGCGACGGTTACGAACTCGCCAACGACGCATGAGTGGGTGCCACCCTTCTTAAATGGGACGACTTGGGAAATCGCAATGGATTGGGATTCGAACAATGATCCCGGGACATCAATCCTTTTTGATTTTGGAAGCCTTCAACTCTACGAACCATCCATTCACGTCGATGACATAGATGCTGATCCCGCGGCCTGGACAGACGTGGTTACCACTCCTTGGCCGATCACGGTACCGGGTGGAACGCTCGCCTATACAGTGTCAGGTCAGACTGCGACGGGTGTAGATGATGTTAATATTAAATACCTTGATGCTTCTGACACCAGCACCACCAATACCTCCTTTATTGTGAACTATGATCCCGGTGCCTCTCCCGGGAACCCTACGAGTCAGCATATTTTCGTAGATGTCTGGCATTGTCATCCTGAAGAAGCTGATTTGAGGACCTATTTCACTATTGGTACTCTAATTTCAGCTCCCAATCAGTCCTTTACAGTAAAAATTGTCAATGACGGTCCAGACACTGCTCATAACGTTGGCAATGTAATTAATCTACCTAGCTGTGTTACAAACGTCACCGCGAGTGGCCCGGGAGCTCAAACAGTTTCTGGCACCACCGTAACAACGACCGGCATAGGTTCGATCAACAACGGCTCAACGACGACGATCAGTTTATCGGCCGACTTTTCCGGTTGTTCCGTTGGATCATCTCAAACCTTTAATACAGAGGTCACAGCTTCAGATGAGTATGACCCTGATTCCACCGTTAACAATGGCGTTATCGGTGAAGATGATGATGATACCGAAGTTGAGACTATCAACAACCCCGCACCTGATATCGACATTTTCAAATTTGTCGATAATCCAGCACCGGACCAGAATTCCGCAATCTACTTTCAGATTTTTGCGACCAACAACGGAACCGCTGACACCACAGCATTGGAAGTCGCCGAAGTCCTGCCACCTGGTTTTACCTATACCTCTCACAGCATCAGTGGGCCCGGGACCTTTAACTCCACCACGGAAATTTGGGACATTGGGGTTCTGACGGTCGGCTCAAATTCAGTTTTGACTATTAATGGTATCGCATCCGGAGCAGTCGGCAGCACGGAATGTAACAATGTGACTGTTTCGACAGTGTCTCCTGCTGACAGCAATCCAAATAACAACTCCGACAGCGATTGTTTTACGATCCAAACACCAACAACGCCGGCGATTTCCAAGTCTGTCGTTGGTGGGCCAGTCGCCCATGGCGATACGCTGACCTACACGATTACTATTACTGATCCGTTGAACGATGAGCCTCTGGATGTCGACGACGTTTTACCAACCGGCTTGACCTACGTGGCTGGTAGTGCTGGTGGCACTTGTGGTGGTGCGGCTTCACCGACTGTTTCTGGACAAACGTTAAGCTGGACTTTCACCGGTGTTTCCGCCTCCGGTTGTACGGTAATTTATGAAGCAGAAACGGATGCAAACTTTACGCATGCTCCAGGGACTACTGTTGTAGACGGACTTTGTAACAATGCGACCGTGAGCTGGAACTCTGGCTCGAACTCAACCTCAACGTCTAACTGTGTCGATGTTGATGTGCCGGATGTTGGTCTGGCTAAGTCTGCCTCTCCGCCACCTTTTACAACGATCAATACTGGTTCGACCGTGAACTATACAGTTACAGTTACTAACCCAAATGGATCGGGTGTTTCTAACTTCACAGTTACGGACACTCTTGGTAACTACATCTCTTTTGTGAACGGTTCGACAGGCGGCACGTGCGGAGCAGGTGCTCCAACGGTCACAGGGCAAGTCGTGGAATGGACTGTAACTTCAACAGCCGCGAGCTGTACAATCACCTACCAGGGCCTCTTTACCCATCCAGGTGCCCCTGGCTCAACAGCCTTTTGTCAGACATCGACTAGCAACTCTGTGGCAATGACCTACACTGGTGGTTCACAAAGTCCCGTTAGCCTCTGTCACAATTTGCACGTGCCGACTGCAACTATCACCAAAACCGGTCCTAGCCTAATCGTGGAAGGTGCAACCGGCTCTTACACCTTGTTCCTCAACAATGAAGCCGGGCATTCCATAACAAGTTTCAACATTCAAGATTTGCTCTCAGAAGACCTGCAGTTTGTTCCAGGTTCAGCCGGCGGTACTTGTGGCGCGGGCCAACCAACGGTAACTGGTTTTCCTGAAGTTCTTGATTGGACTGGTGTTACAGTTGCTGCCGGTTCGAACTGTACAATAACTTATCAGATCACGGCGCCAGCATCCGGAGGTCAGCCGGGCAGTGAAACTACCTGTCCTCAATTCTCGCTGACAGCAGGTCGTAACTTGGCTTCTATCACTTGGGTTAATGGGTCAACTTATACCAACTCAGATGATCACTGTGCCGTTTTGCGCGTACCTGGAATGGGGTTAACGAAAGCTTCCAACTTTGCTTTGGTTTCTAACGATTCCACTGTAACATTCACAATCACCGCCACTAGCGACGCTGGTTCTGGGATCACATCGTTTGATCTAGAAGACATTCTTCCGGCAGGGTGGGGTTACGTTGCGGGGTCTGAGCAGGGAACTTGTGGAGCCGGAGAACCGACCACATCAGGTGGCGGCAGCGGTCCTACGGACCTGGACTGGACTGGAATCTCCATTACAGAAGGCAGTTCTTGCACAATCCAATACAAAGTTCATATCAACATGACGGGAACACCCGGATCAACGCTTTTCTGCCCGAATGCATCCGTCACAAATGATGCCACAGCCACCTTTACCGGAGGGGTGGCCACCGCAGAACGCTGTGTCATTGTCACCTTCCCATCGCCGGATATACAAAAGACAGCAACCGCAGGAAACATTACAGTTGGAGACACTGCTACCTACACGATTACGATTTCTAATCCACAAGGCACAGGCTTTACGTCATTTACTGTAGACGACGTGTTACCTGGGCAGTTCAGTTATTTGCCGTTCTCGACTTCTGGAACATGTGCGTCAGGTGAGCCAACAGTTTCAGGCTCCACACTGACTTTCGGTCCTTTCTCTCTACCTGCAGCTGCAGGTAGTTCCTGTGAAATAATCTTTTTGGCAGAAGAAGTTCAGGGCACAGGTTATTCGTTCTGCAATACAAGTAATCCTGCTAACTCTGTTACTTTGAACTATGGCTCCTATACGGACTCCGATACCCATTGTGTAACTGTTTCGGTTCCGTCAGCATCGGCTTGGGTAGAGAAAAACGTTACCCCAGCAACTGCGGTGCCCGGACAGACTGTGACTTATGAAATTGAAATTCACAACAATTCCTACGGCACCTTCTTTACCGATCCGGGTACTTACTCTCTGTTAGAGATCGAAGATATTCTGGACCCGTTGTTTTTAAACGTGAATGCTTTTAACAACGGCTGTCCTGATCCTTTCGGTGCCGGACCTTCGGTTGTTGGCAACACAGTAACTTTTGCGACGGACTTGGGAACTGGTCAAAGTTGTACTATTCAAATCACAGCTCAATTGTCCAACTCAGCACCGATTACAAACTGTGCTGGTGGCGGAGGTATCGACAACACCGTGACACTCAATAGCCATGCCGCTTGGCCTGTTGAACAACACTCATACGGTTTCCTTTGGGATGACATAGAATGTCTAAACACCGATGGCTTAGGTGATCCGCAACTAATAAAGGCAGTGTCTCCTGGAGCTATATCCGTTGGCGACACTTTGACCTATACTTTGCTTCTAGATAACTCTCAAAACGCTTCTAGTGAAAACATTACGGTTACAGACAACTTGCCATCTGGGTACAATTTTGTGGCAGGTTCATCTGCTGGCTCCTGTTCGGCTGGTCAGCCTGGTGTTAGTGGTACGCCTGAAGTACTGACTTGGGGTCCAATCACTGTCAATTCCAGCAGTAGCTGTACTATTTCATATCAAGTTGTCGCCAATCCTGCAGTACCAGCTAACGCGACTTGGAGCTGTCCTGATGCGAATATTACTAACAGTGCAACAATCACTTGGACAGGTGGCAGCGACACAGATGCGCGTTGTGTACCGGTTTCTGCACCACCTGACCCACCAACCATAACCAAAACAGCTTCGACTTCCTCTGTAACAGACGGTGATACCTGGACTTACACATTGACGATCACGAATCCAGCCGCAGGCGACTCAGGCAACATGACAATTGTGGATGATCTCCCAGCTAACCTAAACGTAGTTGGAAACTATAGTGGTACTTGTGGTGCGGGATCTCCTGCGCTTTCGGGATCCCCTTCTTCGACTGGTTGGAACTTGACATGGAATAACGTCACAGTCACCCCGGGAACCAGCTGTACGATTATCTACGACGTAACAACACTTAACTGGCCTGCGGGTTCAAACATCACTTGTCCTAATGCATCAGGAACAAACACTGCGACGGTAACCAATTCTATAGGTGCCAGTGACCAGGATGATGCTTGTGTGTCCGTAACAGGGCCGCCAATTATCGATATCAATAAGATCGCGGACATGAATGAATACGACGTTGGCGATACGGTTACTTATACTCTGACAATTGATGCTACCGGAGTGAGCTGCGGCCAAGGTGGCGGCGGCGGCCTCGGCGGCCTCGAAGGTCAGCTTGATCAAGGCGGTGGTGGCCTCGGCGGTACTGGTTGTACCTTCGACGTCAACGCATGTACGGCAGCCGGGAACAATGTATTGCAGTGTAACCAAGCCGGCTCCGCCGGAAGTTACACTGCTTGTATGACTGCGCTCAACAACCATGATATTTGCAAATGGTGGTTGCCTCAGATCGCCGTATCAGTGTCTGATACACTCCCTAACGGTTTCACTTATGTTAACCCATCAACCAGTGGCACCTGTGGTTTCCCCGAACCGACTGTTGCGGGTCAAAGTCTCTTCTGGACCAGCCAAACGATCTTCGGTGGCCTCTCTTGCACGCTAATTTATGAAGCTGTTGCTAACCCACCAAGCCCAGGTTGGACCTGTCCTGACTCTCAAGGTACGAATAGCGCCAGTATCTCGTGGACATACAACGGCGTTCCGGGGTCAGACCAGGCAGATGTTTGTGTTCATGTAAATCCAAACAATCCCGTTCCAACGATCACAAAGTCGGTCACTCCTGCGACTATTAATGACAATGGGACCGCGACTTATACCGTTGTAATAGAAAACCCAGTTGGTACCGGTATTACGTCATTTGAGGTTCAGGACACCATAGCACCTTGGGCAACCTATGTTGGTGGTTCGACTTCTTTGACTTGTACAGGATTAGCAGAACCCACCGGAACCACGTTGCTCACTTAGGCCGGTATTACGGTGGCGGAAGGATCGACTTGTACCTTTACCTATGAGACAACACTGACCTCAGTTGGTGGTAAAGCCGGGGATACAGTTACCTGTCCAAACGACGATATGACCAATACAGTCCAGTTGTTTGAGAATGGACAAACAACAGTTCTGGGCAGTGACGACGCTTGTGTGAACATCACAATTCCCGCTGTTGGCGATCCGACATTCTCTAAGTCAGTCTCGCCAAGTTCGATAAATAGTCGGGCCTGAAGAAGTTGATAAGCCATTGAATTAATGGGATTCCCTTATTGTTTTAGATATGGGAAAACACCAGGAATGAATTTTGATAGTAACAAAATCTGGTGTTTTTGATGCGACCTTCCAAGCAATCACGGCGCA
>CAJQQZ010000045.1 GCA_905480575.1 uncultured Alphaproteobacteria bacterium
AAACAACACCCATCATAGGTCTCAATGACGGACAATGTCTTCTGGCCCCTGCAGAGGCCAGAAGACATACCCAAAAATCAAACAAACTGGCCTACTTTTGCTCCGCCCCAATGGCAGACTTTTACTCCGCCGTTGACAGTCGTGGTCCTGTTGATTTCAAGCAGGGAATTTGAGGTGTCTTAGCAGGGACTTATTTGAGTTTTTCAGGGAAGCCGAGTTTGTATTTTGTTTGTTGGCTGCTTTGAATTAATCGCTGGCTAACTTATTTTTCTTTTTGTTGCTGTGAAAAGTTCTCTGTCGGCAATTGTCTTCGCAAAACTTTCTCGGATTTGCGCGTGATTTGCCAACGATCATCAATTTGGCGCACCGTTGGCAGTTTGAGAACTTTACACCACCAGCAACTTCATTTGAGAACTGCAGCCACATTCCGGTCAGGAGATTGATTGGCTTCAATACAGGAAGGGGATTGCCGTCCAGATCGAAGTCCATTCTCATGCTAACACGGTCCTCAAAACGATCATTGAATTCGGCGATGAGTAATTGCGTTGCCAGATCTTTGGGTTTGGTTTTGCGGTCGCCTTTCTTTCCTACTGTCTTGCGATGATTTGCATTCCTTAGAGAGGCCACTGTCGCATTGAAGCGAAAATCAACCAGGTCTTCCAGCTCTCTAATCTGCCGGTTTCTCGCGTCAATCTGAAGCTCATAGATCGACCTAATGCGGTTCCACAAATTCATGAAAGCCTTCAGGTTGGCACGCTCTGAATACCAATAGAATAGTGGCTCGGCTATCAGATTGAAGGTAAGCCTCCTTTCCTCCTGTTCGACTTCTCCCAGATTATTCCATGACCAAACAGGAAAACCGCTTGTCAGGAAGCCGTTATTCTCAATGAAGTTTTCGATCGCAATAGTTTCACTCTCGAGATTAGCAAAATGAACATATAACGGATCTCTATTCTTTGAGTTATGGTTCGATTGAAGGCCCCCGTTTTGCCGTTCTCCGTGGTCTTTAAGCCGGGTCACAAATCCAACCTTCATTCCTTCGGCGGATCGTTTAGCGCGTTCAATTTCTTCATGAGCTTCACTATTTGGATCTTCAGGACTGCTTGGAAATTTTCGGGAATTTAGACCAAGCAGCATCCTGCCCAATGCCGAATTGATTTCCTGCTCATAGAAATCTGTACCTGCACGTCGATAGGCCAGGTTTTCTACCAATTTAACTCCGGTTGTTGGTCTTGGCCAATCGAGCTTGATTGCCGTTGCAGCGTCATACATAGAATTTCGCCTGTAAAACCGTAACGATAAAATAACTATTAATAGTTCTCAAGTCTCTTTTAATCTGATGGCGCTTCATGCGAGGCGGTAAAAGATAAACATGGAGATTGTAACGATGAACACAAAACTCAGGGCATATGGCATGAAGCCGGTTGTCTGGCTGAAGCCCAACCCGGATAACCCCCGTAGTCATCCAACCAAACAAACCAAACGTGTCGCCAAAAGTATTCAGACCTTTGGCTTTCAGGTGCCAATATTGGCCGCAAGCGATGGAACAATCATTGCCGGACACGCCAGATGGGAGGCTGCTGTTAAGCTCAAGCTGGCTGAAGTGCCGGTGCTAGTAGCCGAAGATTTGGGTCTAGCAAAAATGCGGGCCTATATGATTGCAGACAATCGGTTGGCAGAGCTTTCTGAATGGGACGAGCAGTCTCTCAAAACCAATTTTGATTGGTTAATGGGCCAGGATCTCGATTTCGATATCGAAGCCACTGGTTTCGATTATCCAGAGATTGAATTCAAATTGGGGTCGCAGGAGACGAAAGCTGCGACGCTTGACGAAGAAAAAGCAGATTGGATCAATGGACAAATAGAAGCCCGGGCCCGACCCGGGGACCTTTGGGGATTGGGAGGTCACAGGATATTTTGTGGAGACGCCTGGATGGCTCCTTCGTGGGCCGCCACTTTGGAAAAGCGCAAGATAGACCTTCTGTTTACAGATCCACCTTACAATCTGCCCTCACGTACTATTGGCAAGGCTTGCGCGGATAAGCATGGCGACTTTCAACAAGCATCCGGTGAAATGTCTGAGAAGGAGTTCAGGGCTTTTCTGGAACGCTTTTGTCTACTGGCAAAGATCCGAACTGCGGCTGGAGCGATTGCCTTTGTCTGCATAGACTGGCGGCACGTTCATATGATGATCGCTGCAGGTCTTGTTCATTTCCCCGAGTTCAAGAACCTTTGTGTCTGGAACAAGAGTTCTGCCGGAATGGGATCCTTCTATCGAAACCAGCATGAGCTGATCCTCGTCTTCAAAATGTCTGAGGGCGCCCATCAGAACAACATTCAACTGGGTAAATACGGCCGAAATCGTAGTAATGTCTGGGATTATCCGTCTGTACAGTCCTTTGAACCAAAGGAAGGCGACATGGAAAAGCCTCTCGACTTCCATGGAACCCAAAAGCCCGTTCGTATGATCGAAGACGCTATTTTGGATGTCACCCGGAAGGGTGATCTGGTGTTCGATCCTTTCCTTGGTGCTGGATCAACACTCATTGCATGCGAAAAAGCAGAGCGAGTCTGTTGCGGGGTCGAAATCGAGCCCAAGTACATGGACGTGATCCTGCACAGATGGGAGCAATGGACTGGACAGACGGCCAGGCTTCTGGTTCGCGCAGGGGAGCAGGCCGATGATGAATGATGTCAACGAAAACACTGTCCGCGATGAGGACGATGAAGCTGAAAGCGGATACTCTGTAGGTTATGGCAAGCCTCCCCAAGCCTCGCGTTTCAGGCCTGGCAGTCTGGAAATCCGAAGGGGAAACCGAAGAAAGCAAAGACCATTCAGGATTTGGCTTCGAAAATGCAATCCCGAAAGATCACCATTACCGAAAATGGCAAGACAAAGAAGGTCTCAGTGCTTGAAGCCATGCTTCAACGGCAAATAAGCAAGGCCCTCAATGGGGACAATGCTTCATTCAGGATCATCACAACGATGATAGCCGCCGCCGAGGTCAACCCTGACAGTTCTCAGGCTCTTGAACCTTCGGAGGAAAGGTTGCTCAAGGACATGATGGAAGATTTCCTGGAAGGGAAGGGCTAGTGTCATGTCTAAGAGTAATGATCAGGTTTGGTTGTTTCGGCGAGCCTGCTATGAGCGTTTTGAATTCTTCACTAAATTCCTTGTGTCGGTGCTGAAACCACATAGAGGCTTTGAATGGAACTGGCATCACGAGGTGATTGCTGATCGTCTAGGCCAATGTGTAGATGGGCCAGTGCAAAGGCTGGTCATCAATCAACCGCCGCGCTCTGCCAAATCAACCTTTGCGTCTGTTGCTTTTCCTCTTTGGTGTTTACTTCGTGATCCATCCAGAGAAATCCTCTGCATTTCCTATGGTGAAGAGCTGGGCCGTCAATTCACGGAGGAAAGCCGGACCTTTGTGCAAAACAGAAGAGTACAAGCTCTTTTTCCTGGGGTTTGGCGTATTGGGAAGAGAAACGGTGAAATCCTTGGCTCGAAAGGAGGGCGTCGATACCCGGTGTCTGCTGGTGGTGCGATCACCGGGCGAGGAGCCGACCTCATTATTATTGACGACCCTCTCAAAGCTTCAGAAGCTCATCAGAAAGCCAGGGACAATATCAATGACTGGTATGACGCCAATATTTACCAGCGGCTCAATAACAAGAATACGGGCTGTTTCGTTCTTGTAATGCAACGCCTGCATGAGCGCGATCTATCCAATCACATCATGACCGGGGTCGGACGGATAGACCGGCTGATTTTGCCTTCCATAGCATCCACTGATGAAACCTGGGAATTGAGTAATAGCAGGATTTTCAGCAGACCGGCAGGTGCATCGTTGCAGGAGGACAGGGAAAGTTTAAGCCGTCTGAAAGAGGTTCGCGAGGCCATCGGTGGTTACAACTTCATGGCGCAATATCAGCAACAACCTGCATCACACGAAGAAGCCATCATCAAGGAGGATTGGTTTCAAGGCTATTTTGATTGGGAAATCGAAGTTCCGAGGGGGCATTCCAGGTTTTTCAGTCGTATCATTCAGGCATGGGACACAGCGATAAAAGCGGATGAAGTCTCTGATTATTCGGCATGTGTCACGATCGGCGAGCACAATGGAAAATACTACATTCTCGATGTTTACAGGGGCAAACTGGCTTTCCCGGATCTTATGCGCAAGGTCGAAGAAAAGTGTGAGGAATTCAGGCCACAAACCGTGATTGTTGAAGATGCTGCCTCAGGCCAGTCTCTCATCCAGGCCCTCCGCGGCAAACGCATGTCGATCAAGTCGGTCAAACCCAATGGGTCAAAGTTCGTTCGCCTGAACGGCATCAGTGGCGTTGTGGAGAGTGGCAACGTGCTTCTCCCTCACGGGCATAAGCCCTGGAAAGATGACTTCCTGTTGGAAATCACAAGGTTTCCAAACACACGACACGATGACCAGGTGGATGCCTTCGCTTATGCGATCGACTTCCTGAGAGAGAAACCAGGCTGGATTTACGGAGGGCTTGCGAGATAGATTCTTCAGCCTGGCCCCACCATTCAACGAAGGGCAGCGGATTGAAAATCCGTGTGTCGGTGGTTCAAATCCACCCCCGGGCACCATTTTTCAAATAAAATCAGTACGCTAATGTTTCATTGATTCGTTGCTGTGCTTGAGGCTAATAGATCTGCGACGAGAGCTCCACACAACTAAGACTGTGTGAGTTGACAGCAGACAAAAAGCATTGGCTCTGCTTTTCTTATTCTTTAGGTTTCTTGCAGGAATTTTGATTATCCAATTAGGCTCAAGGAAATTAGGCATGAAAATAGCATTTATCGGATTGGGCACCATGGGGTCTCCCATGGCGAATTGTTTAAAAGAAGCAGGCTTTTCAGTCGTCGGTTGGGACGCTGTTGATAGCGCTTGTTCTCGATTTGAGTATTCTTCATCTTCCCTGGGTGACGCTTTGTCTCAAGCATCTGTTCTGATTACCATGCTGCCGTCAGGTGACGATGTTCAAGTAGTGCATAGTGATCCGGCAATGGCGGGCCTGGCGGAGAATGCGCTTTTGATCGACTGTTCTACAATTGACGTTGAAGCAAGCAAAGCTTTGGCGACGGAAGCCGAAGCCAAAGGCTTTCAAATGCTGGACGCTCCGGTGTCAGGCGGTCCGGAGGGCGCGGCTGCTGGAACGCTCGCATTTATGGTGGGTGGCGAAGAAACAGCATTGGAACGAGCTAACCCTCTCTTTGATTGCATGGGTTCAAAGCTCACCTACTTCGGAGATGCAGGCACAGGACAAGCGGCCAAGGCATGCCACAACCTCATTTGCGGGATTACAGGTTTGGCAGTTTGTGAGGCCTTTGCTTTGGCCGATGCCCTAGATCTGGATCATGATAAGTTTTTTAACCTTTGCAAGAATGCTGCGGCACAGAGTTGGATCCTTGAAAACCGCTGCCCAGTACCCGGACCTGCACCGAAGGCGCCAGCATCAAACGATTACGCGCCAGGCTTTGCTGCACGCTTGTTGGCGAAAGATCTCGGCATTGCCCGCGATGCTGCGGCGGCAGTGGGGCAGGATATCCCTATCGGACAGGAAACGGCGAGACGTTACGCTGAGTTTGCTGAAGGCGGAGGTGGCAACCTGGACTTCTCTGCTATCTACCGAACGATTAGACAGGCTTAGCGAAGTCGGTAGGACTATCGCCAACTCGTTTCATCTCATCAGTTAACAAGCAACGCAATTCGTTGCGCTTCGTGGAATGGTCTGTTGATCTTGCTAGGTTGGTCAATTCGCCTGGGTCTTCTGCCAGGTTGTAGAGCTCTTCAAAACCGTTGGGTTGGCGTACATACTTCCAGTCGCCAGCATAAAAGGCCCGTTGTGTGATTGGCACATGAAGACCATAGTGCTGGGCCATGATACCTGGGCGGTGCCATTCTTTGCTGCCATGCAAAAGGGGGTAAAGGCTACTGCCTTGAAGTTCTTCGTTGGTCTGAATCTTGCAGAAATCTAGGAGTGTTGGGGCCAAGTCGAGATTGGAGCAAAGTTCTGTTCTGGCTTCAACAGCGAGCCCTGGACCTTTCATCGCCAAGGGGATCTGCATGGTTTCTTCTACCATCAGTCCGCCTTTGTTCGAGACGCCGCCGTTGGAACCCACTGCGTCGCCGTGATCTGCGCAGAACACAAACAAAGTGTTTTCGCCCAATCCTTTCTCCTCAAGGGCCTCGACAAATTTGAGGAGAGCAGTTTCGATGAGCTTGCCGTGATCCATGGCTCTTTGGGCCATCAGAGCCCATTGTGCTTCATCGAATTGAAGCGTTTGAGTCCAGTAGGCTAGATAGTCTTTATGGTGTTCTGGGCGGCCTGAAAGGGCGTAATTAAAATTAGCACTAAAGTCTGTTTCTGGTAATGAGGCGAAAGTCTCATCCACTATGTAGGGTGGATGAGGCCCCCAGGGATCAAGCCTCAGGAAGAAGGGTTCTTCGTCCAAATCGTTGATCCAGGTCGACGCTAAATCCGTAAGAAAAAAGGCTTCATGGGTTTCTGCCGGTGCCTTCAGAATTGCGGATCCCGCTTCATAATCGAACCAGGAGCTTTCATTGACAAGGTTGAGTTGTGTTCCGGCCTTAACACCAGACTCTCCTGGCAGTTCGATTTCCACAATAGGATCAGGGAGCAAGTTACGTCTTAAATAGTCTAGGTAGGGTTTTGAGCCATAGGGATAGCCGTAGCCAGAGAGTGAATAGCCCTCGAAACCGAAGTCCAGAGCTGAATGACTTTGACTGAGGTGCCATTTGCCGAACCAGCCGCAGCGGTAACCTTCGTCCAGGAAGGCTTGTTGGACCATCCAATCGCTGTGATCCAATTCGGCTCTGCCACCAAAGCGACCGTCGTTTTCGGTGAGCCCATGTGCGTGCGGGAAAAGCCCGGTTATCATGGAGGCTCTGGCCGGACTGCAAATCGGAAGGGCGGTATAAGCCCTTTCAAAGATCACGCCAGTTTTTGCGAAATAGTCCTGGAGCGGGCGTTGCCCAGGACGCACCGTTCGATTGGCCTGAGCTTGGTGGTCAGTGACGATCCAGACAACGTTGGGGCGCTTTTGCCTTTGCGTCATGACTTCAGGCGTTGGTTTTCGGGATCGAAGACATGGGGTGGCAAACAGGTTGCTTGAACTTTGTTTCCAAGAATTTTGATCGTGAATTTTTCACCAGCACCCACCGTGTCCGATCGAACATAGCCTAACGCCAGTTGCTTTTTAGCGCGATGCCCGTAGGCAGCCGAGGTTACAAAGCCAATAACATGATCCTCTATCAGAATCGGATCACCAGACAGAGCGCCGATTGTTGGACTATCGAGTTCGAAAGCCCAAAACTCCCAATCTGGCTGCTCTTCTGCGATTGCTTCAAGGGCGGCTTTGCCAATGAAGTCGTCCTTGTTGAGATTAACAAAACGATAGAGTCCAGCATCGTAGGGAGTGTATTCAATCCCGAAATCAGCACCCCAGGCGTGATAGCCTTTTTCAATTCTCATTGCATTCAAGGCATAGGATCCAAAATGGACTGCGGTCTTGCCAGTTTCGGTGGCCGTCAAAGCTTCGTAGACCTGAACCAGATGCTCCGAATTGAGATGCAGCTCCCACCCCAACTCACCCACGTAGGAAACACGCAAGGCTAATACGGGAGCCCCAGCTAACTCTAATTCTTGATGGGACATCCAAGGTGCGTTCGAAGCAGAAAGATCCGCATTTGTTAAGGGTTGCAGCAGGTCTCTTGAGAGCGGCCCCATGACCAGCAAGGCTGCGTCTTTCTCGAAGCCTTGCCGCAAAGTGACTTGTTCAGCTTTTTGAACGTGAGTTTGGAGCCAGTCGAAATCCCGGTCAGAAGCGAGCGTTGGTCCACAAAGCAGATAGTGATTTTCTGCCAGTCGAACGATGGTGGCTTCAGACCAGATTTTACCTTTGGGTGTTAGCATGTAGGACAGCTTGACCTTGCCAATTTTGGGCATGGAGCTACAGAATAGACGGTCAAGGTAGGCTGTGGCACCTGGTCCTTGAATTTCGAACTTAGTGAAACCGCCGTGATCCATGATGCCAACACCGGAAGTGATGCCTAAGCACTCGTCTTTTACTGCGGCGAACCAGGGTTCATTATCGTGGAATGAAAGGTGACCATCGTCCTTGTGTTCCGGCGCTTCGAACCAAAAGGCGCGTTCCCAACCACCGATCTGCCCCATGACTGCACCTTTTTTAACGAGGGTATCGTAGAGTGGTGTTTGTTTAAGCGGACGCCCAGACTGCAGCAACCGGTGTGGATAGGGAATTGAATACTGAAGCCCGTAAAGTTCTGCTGCCCGGTCCTGGGTGTATTGCGGCGTAGCCCAATCACCGAAGCGTCGTGGGTCCCAGGCGCTTAGATCCCATTCGGTTTCACCCTCGGTGATCCATTCGGTGATGGCTTTACCGATGGCAGCAGACTGTGTGATGCCAATCTGTACGCCGCAAGCATGATAGAAATTTGGTGCTCCCTTGGCTGGCCCAACGAGAGGTAAGGCGTCCGGTGCATAGGCAATGGGTCCGTTGACAAAGCGCTGAGCGCCCGCGGTTGCCAATACTGGGACGTGAGAAATAGCTTGGTCTAAAACTTCAGCCATATCTTCGATTGAATCTGGAAAAAGAGAATGAGCGAAGGCTTTTGGCGGACCGTCAGGCCAAGCCACGCGACCGTCATGACCGTAAGACCCAAAGAGAAACGCGTCACACTCGCGCCTCAGATAGAAGCGAATTTCTGGATCGCGCACAAGAGGAAACAAGGCTTTGTTTTGTTCTAGCTCCGCAAGCTGATCTGTAACCAGATACTGGTGTTCCAGTGTGGCTACGGGTGTGTAGAGCCCTGCTAACCTGGCGACTTCAGTGCCGTAAAACCCTGTTGCACTCACTAGGGTTTCGGCGGTTACGTTGCCTTTGTCAGTACCGACGATCCAGTTGCCTGCCTTTCGCTCAATTGAAGTGACTGTTGTGAAGCGAGCTATTTCTGCTCCATTAGCCCTGGCTCCTTTGGCCAATGCCTGAGTTAACTGACTGGGGTCAATATCACCTTCGTAAGGATCATGAATGCCGCCAATCACTGTCTTTCCAGCATTCCAGAAAGGGTGCATTCCCTCCATTTCGCTAGGAGAAAGGAGAGGTAAGTCAAAGCCCGCAGACTCTGCAACTCCAGACAAATGACCAAAGAGTTCCAACCGCTCTTTGGTATGGGCTGGCCAGAATGCGCCGGTGTGACGGTAGGTGATTGGGCTGTCCAGCTTGTCACCTAAGTCTTTGTAAAGTGACCAAGCGTAATTACCCGCCCTCATGCCGAGCCAGGAATTGGAGTAAGTCGGAATGTTGCCTGCCGCGTGCCAGGTCGAGCCTGACGTCAGCTCATCCTTTTCGATGAGAAGCAGGTCTTGCACACCTGCCTCTGCCAGATGATAGAGAATAGCGGTGCCAACCGCACCACCGCCAATGACAACAACCCGAGCTTCAGACTTCATTGCCTAGAACTCCGCCAGAAGGCGACCGTATCCGGGAATAGGGTCAGTTATGCCGACACCGCGCAAGCATTGCCAATAGACTGCTGCATTACAGGCCACGATGGTTTTGCCGTGGGTGTCTTCCAATTCCTGGAGAATGGCTACGACCGGAAGTGCGGTTCCTACTTGAAGGATGGCGTCGCAGTCAGACTTGGCGACTTCAGCGAAGACCGCACGAATATCATCAAGTGATGTCTCGCAAATGGCTGGTAAGGAGGGCGCTTCTGTTCCTTTGATTGTCACAACTTCAAAGCCAGCGGCTTCAGTGTTGGCTTTTACCACTTGATCAACTTCTGCGTTGAAGGGTGTCACCACAGCGATCCTTTTGGCACCCAGCGCTTGAAGTGCTGCATAGTCAGCCGAAGAAGCGTTGAAAACTGGCAGTGATATTTCTTTTTCTAAACGCTGACACTTACTGGCCAGCTTAGGTGGCCCTCCAGGACCAGCGTCGGTTGTCAGTCCAATTGCGATGGCTTTGGGCACACAATCCAACAGCTTCTCAGCTTCGTCGTTGAGATCATCAGAGACATCATCGCCGCCAAGACGAAAGCGTTGCATCTGATTTGTGACACCGGCTGGTCTCAGCAATTCCAGCTCTGGCTGTACGACTGTGTTCATTGCAGGGGTCATGACGCCGATAACGGCGCGGGGGGCTAGAGTATCGACCATCGGTTAGGCTCCTTTGATGTGTTTGTTGAGACCCTTCATGCCACCGATGAAAATCATATCGCCGACAACTTCGTCCATTTTCTTTTCAAGCTCTGGGGCGCAGTCGAATTCGACCTCCCAAATGGAAAGGGTTTGATTGGATTGGGTAATTGGCACCAATCGGTGGACTGATACATAGTTGGTGACGGGCAGTGGACCTTCGACGATGTCATAGGAATAGAAGTGTTCTTCGTCAGAGTGATCCAGTAGTGTTTCTCGCCAAAAGGAGCCATCCGCGCCGTCCATTTTTCGAATATGGCCAACGTCTGTGCCTGTACCGCTTTCCATTTCTGCGGAAGTGATGCCTGGGTTCCAGTTTACCACGCCGTCGAAGGACCTCAGGGCTGCCCAGACTTCTGCAATAGGCGCCTCTATGACCATGCTGCGAAACACATGCATACTTTCTATTCTCCCAGTTTGATCGGCATTTTTTGCCGAATTCTTTGTTCAATATCTATTGGTAAATGGCTGGCACAGGGCTCCGCCAGTATCTCTTTAACTCGAACTTTAGCCCGGTCCCAAATGGTGAGAGATCCTTCCGTTTGCCAGTCTTCAAGCCCTTTACGATCACTGAGGTTCGGATAGACATATTCTGTCTTCATAAGATCGAGTGTTTGATCCTCACCCAGATAGTGCCCTTCGCCTCTGACAACTTTCTCAATGATATCCAGATCAAGTCGCTCGCTGTTGACCTCAATGCCTTTGACGGATCTAAGGATGGCGCTGCACATTTCGTTGTCGATTACGAGCGCCTCACGACTGGCGATCATGATGGAACCCAACATGCCGACAGAGAGATTGATCATGTCGGCACCTGCTTGTGCGGCCATAGAAACTGTATAGCCTTTCTCGAACCCCGCTTGTGCATCAGGGAGTTTTGCATCAGTCATGCCAGCGGAGACTGTCGATGGTAGACCCAGCCGTAGCAGCAGTTGAGCGGCGGCGGCATTGGCAAGGGCTGACTCTCCACTGCCACCCGACATAGCGCCCGTTCTCAGGTCGGAAATGAAAGGCATGAAAGCGAAAATACAAGGGTATCCGGGCTGAATCGCGTCGACCAGCATGAGGCCAGCCAAGCTTTCAGCCAGTCCTTGGGCTAGAGCGCCTGCAAGTGAAGCCGGACTTGTTGCTCCTGCTTGGCCTGCGGAGCAGATTTGGAGTGGCATGCCATGCTTCATCGCCTCCAACATCACGGCAGAACCTTCTGGCGCGTACCTTAATGGCGGCACAACGTGAACAATCACACCGAAACAGAAAGGCTGTTGATTGAAGCTCTTTTCGCCTAAGGCGGCATCAAACATTTCAACTGACTTTGCCAAATGCTGGGGCTCTGAAAAACTAACACCAATAGGTTTGGTTGTCGCTTTCAAGCAAGCAAAGGCGGTGTTGATGTCCAGATCATAAGGCGTTGCCATATCACAAGCCACGACGGGCCGTAGGCCGTAATGAATAGCTTCTGAAACATCGACAAGACGCATTAGGTCGAAGAGATCGTTCAATCGCGACTCTCTATAGGATCCCTCTTCAGACAAAAGGATCTGAACCGCAGCGCCGCCAGTTCCAATGTGAACCTTTCCGCCACCAACTTCGATGGCTTTGTCTTCGTCGAAGCCTGGTAGAACGACTTGATTAGCGGCCCGAGAAACGGCATCTTCGAGCGCCGATTTAGAAAAACAAAGCCGCTCGTTTTTCTCATGGGCCTTGCCGGTTTCTAAAAGCTTCGTGCGGTAGGGTTCAGGGGTGTCCGCCATTCCGATTTGTTCGAGAATAGCAAAAGCAGTTTCGATAATGTTGTGTGCTTCGGAAGAGGACAATGGTCTGTATTGACCACCCAAGGGCGGTTCAATCAACCGTCGCTTTTGTTGAGCTTTCTGTTGGGTTCTGCTTCTGCCAGACCGCATGGGATTACTTTACCTGATTCCAGGCATCATCAAGTGCCTCCTTCATAATTCGAAGCAGGTCGGTAATCTCACTCTTTGTTATGATTAGCGGCGGCATTAATTGTAGACGATCACCGATGGCACGCATGTAAAGGCCGCGATCATGGGCGGCATTCATGACCCGTTCGCCGACTTTTGTCTCCATTGGGAAAGGTTCACGTGTGCGCTTATCTTTCATCAATTCAATACCGCAGAACAAACCAACACCCCTGACTTCGCCGACCAGTGGATGGTCTTCGAACGCTTTAAGCCCGTCCAAAAACGTGGGTGACACAGATTTCACACGGGCAACGATGTCGATTTCTTCATAGATCGACAGAGCTTCGAGGGCGACGGCCGAAGCCACTGGATGACCGGCATAGGTAAACCCATGACCAAAGACGCCAACTTCATCAGAGTTCTGGATCATGGATTGATAGATCTCTTCCTTGAACATCAAAGCCGACATAGGGATGTAGGCCGACGTTAAAGCCTTGGCGCAAGCTAGCATGTCGGGCTTCAGGCCGAATGTTTCAGAGGCCCAGAAGTCGCCAGTTCGACCAAAGCCAGCGATAACCTCATCGGCGAGAAACAAGATGCCGTGTTTGCGAATTACTTTCTGCATCTCCTCCCAATAGCCTTTGGGCGGCACCAAAGCACCGCCGCCGCCTTGCACGGGTTCAGCAAAGAAGGCAGCCACAGTATCTGGATCTTCTTTTTGAATAAGCTCGTCGAACAAGAGGGCCATACGCGCTGAGAATTCTTCTTCACTTTCGCCATCGATGTGGAAGCGGTAGTAGTTTGGCAGCTCAGTGTGCTTGAATTCTGGCAAAGGCAGACCAAACTTGGCATGCATGTGGGGTTGGCCTGAAAGGCTGACCGTTGCCACCGTATTGCCGTGATAGCCTCTCGTCCGACCGATGATCTTACGACGGTTGGGCTCTCCTTTGGCGATGTTGCTATACCAAATGATTTTTATGGCTGCGTCGTTGGCTTCGCTGCCAGAACATTGGAAGAGCACTCGGGTCAACGGACCTGGCGCGACAGATGTGAGTTTCTCCGAAAGCAGCGCAGAAGGCAGGGAGGACCGATTATAGAAAGTCGGCGAGTAGGGGAGTGTTTGCAGTTGTTTCGTCGCTGCTGTGATCAAACGTTCGTTGGAATAGCCAAGGGCTGTACAGCCGAGACCTGATATTCCATCGATTAGGCGGTTTCCCTGATCATCCCAGATGTAGATACCTTCGCCTTTGGTGATCATCACCGGGCCTTTTTCACCATGTTGGCGAAGATTGGTTTGTCCATGAACGTGATGCGCCATGTCGGCTGCAATCGCCATATTGCTCATCGAAACTCTCCCATTGGATTGTACTCAGGAGGAAGCTATCAAAACTTGACTGAAAATCTATTTAGTAATTCAATGGTATTGATGAAAATTTTTCACTTATGATTGATTGTGGTCGTGCCAAAACTCGAAATTAAGCATCTGGAGCTTGTTAAAGCTCTCAAAGATTATGGTCGGGTTAGTGATGCGGCTGATAGTTTGGGGCTCACGCCGTCGGCTTTGTCACATCGCCTGAAAGAAGCCGAAAGACGTCTGGGTATTGATCTCTACCAGCGTGCACACAAGCGCCTGAAACCTCTGCCAACGGTTGATCATCTCTCGTTGGTCGCTGAGTCTGTGATCGAAACTATGGATCGCGCAGAGGCTGACTTGCTCCGAATGAAAGCTGGGTTGTCTTACAGTTTACGGTTAGGCGTTGAAACCTACAGCTCTTATTTCTGGTTGCCGGCCTTTGTGGCCGAATGCAGGGAGAAGCTCAATGGCGTCGATATCGAAATTGTCGCCAGTGCAACAAGTGATCCAATGCGGGCTCTTAGAAATGATGAAGTTGATCTAGCTTTTGTTTCCCAACCACCAGTTTCTTCTACTTTCTCCTTATCAAAAATTTTGGAGGATGAGTTATTGTTTGTCATGCCACCAAATCATTCTTTGGCAGGTAAGGAGTTTGTTGAAGCGGAAGACATCGAAGGCGAGTCCTTTATCACTTTTACGCGGGTACCGCAGCCGGGGCGGGAATATGAAACTCTTTTCCGACCAGCCAACCGTTTCCCCAAATGGACTGCGACGGTCGAGTCACCTGAAGCGATTGTAGAGTTAATCTCGGCGGGTATGGGGACGTCGATTCTCGCGGCCTGGCCTCTACGGAAAGATATAGAAGCAAATAGGGTCACGACGGCTAAACTCGGCAACGGGGGGCTCAAACTGGATTGGTGGGCGGTACACAAAACCGAACACTCTGGAGAAAAGCTACACCCTGAGACGCTTCCCAGAGCGGCCGCTTTGTTAGGTGAAGTCTTCCAAAAATTTAGGAAAATGGCTTAAAGTTCAATGTTTTCTACAAAAACAGCTGAGTTAACGGCGATAATCAAACAAAAAGATGGATACTGACCATCACCAAAGACTTACACAAACACTAACACAAAATTTTGATGTACCTATTATTTAGACAATAAAATCAATAAGTTACATAATAGATAAGTAACATCGGCAAAAGTCCGGGTAATTTTTTTCCGTAGAGAGATTCACAAGGGGCACGAATTGTGCGAGTCTCTTCGTTGATGACACAATTGCTTGCTCCTATTGATGATCTGGATATTGAAGAGTTAAAGA
>CAJQQZ010000046.1 GCA_905480575.1 uncultured Alphaproteobacteria bacterium
CCGAAGTGGCCGCTAATACTCTTTGGCAGCTCCCCAACAATGGTTTCGCCCTTTGGCGTCCGCCAGCGTTGCCGTCGGTACAGCACCGTCCAGGGGCGCAGGATCAAATCCTGCACGATGTAATCCTCATAGCCCTTGAATATAGAAGTTTGAATTTCATTGGTCATCCTCCTTTTGCATCGACCTTAACCCAAAAGGAGGAAATCAGCAAATTGAGGCTACGCCGCCAAGAATTCAATCATCAGATCGAGCACTTCATTAGGTGCCTCGGATGGCATCATATGACCAACAGGAAGGACGACATTTTTGCAATCGGGAATCGCCGCCGCGAGTTTTGCACCTTGGCGAGCGGGCGTCATTTTATCATCCTTGCCAGAGATAATCAGGGTCGGGCAAGCAATCTTAGCAGCAGAATCCATCCCGGTCTCATAGGAAGAACAAGCGCTGAGATCATTGAAGATAAGTTGGTCTTCAGAATTTCCAAAAACAGACAAAGCCGTCCCCTTCATCCAAACACCATTTGCTTTGTTGCCACCTAAGTGACCACCCAGGCCATGGCCCCAAGACGTCATCAATTCTTCTGCGAGCCAATCATCTTTCGAAGCAGCATCAACCAAAGCTGGATGAACTGGCATTGATGGAGCAGCACCGACCAGGATCATTTTTTCGAGGCGGTTAGGATATGTTGCTGCGACCTCCAAACCAATCAACGTCCCCATCGAGTGCCCCACTAGGACTGCTTTCTCGATCTTCATGGCGTCCAGAAAATCAACCACCCAGTCACCGTAAGCCGCAATCGTTGTTGGCGCTTCACCGGCCGATTGGTTAGGTGATCCTACCGGACCGTGGGCGGGTAAGTTAACAGATAGCGAATTGTAATCGTGATAGGCAAAGTAACGTGCCTGTGCTGCCCAGGCTGATTGTTCCATGGCAGCGCCATGTACGAAAACGATCGAAGGCTTTGCCGGGTCGAAAGTTTGACCGTTCAAATTCACAAAAGTTTTGTGGCCCTTAACTTCTACAAACATTCCGGCCTCCTATTTCTGGCTGGCGCGCAGAGCACCAGCAAAATCGTTGATAATATCACTGGGGTCTTCAAGCCCGATGGATAGACGAATGAGATCTGAACCAACACCCGCTAAGGCCAACTGCTCTTCACTCAGCTGACTGTGAGTGGTCGAGGCAGGGTGGAGAACCAAGGTCTTAGCATCGCCGACGTTTGCCAAATGAGAGGACATAACACAGTTTTCAATGAATTTTTTACCTGCTTCGCGACCACCTTTCACACCGAAGGCAATGACCGAACCAGCGCCTTTAGGCAGCATCTTCTTACCCAGTTCGTGATCAGGATGGTCCTTCATTTCAGGGTGCTGGATCCAAGACACCGCATCATTTTTTGAAAGCGCTTCGATGACAGCCCTGGTGTTGGACATGTGCTTTTCCATCCGCAGCGGCAAAGTCTCTAGACCTTGTGTGATATAGAAAGCATTTTGCGGGCTAAGGCAGGCACCAAAATCTCTGAGGCCTTCTGTGCGGGCTCGCATGATGAACGCCAAAGGACCGAAGGTTTCAACATAATCAAGGTTGTTGTAGCCAGGGTATGGTTCCGTCATTGTCGGGAACTTGCCGGAAGCTTCCCAATCAAAGCGCCCTGCATCGACAAGAACACCACCCATGGCAACACCATGACCGCCCATCCATTTGGTCGCGGAGTGCATGACAATGTCGGCACCGTGGTCGATAGGTTTGAACAAAGGTGGTGGTGTAAAAGTGCTATCGATCATCAAAGGTAGGCCGTTGTCGTGAGCGATTTTGGCAACCGCTTCAACATTCATGATCTCCATGCCCGGATTACCGACGACCTCACCAAACAACAGCTTTGTATTGGGTTGGATTGCAGCAGCAAATTCTTCTGGCTTCTGAGGATCCACAAATGTTGTTGTGATGCCGAAACGAGGCATTGTTAGACGAAAGAAATTCGCTGACCCACCGTAGAGCTTGTTAGAAGCCACAATGTGATCGCCCGCACTCATCAAGGTGACGATAGCCAAATGCAAAGCAGCGTGGCCACTAGATGTAGCAACTGCACCTACGCCGCCATCCAATGCTGCGGCTCGTTCTTCAAGGGCAGCCACGGTAGGGTTGGATATGCGTGCATAAATATGCCCGGGCCTCTCGAGATTAAACAGTGAGGCCGCGTAGTCAGGACTCTCAAAACCGTAAGCGGTCGTTTGGTAAATGGGCAGCGCCCGAGAATTGGTTTCTCGGTCATATTTTTGCCCGGCGTGCAGCGCCAAAGTGTCCGGCTTATAAAATCTTGGGTCGACCATAAGAGTGCTCCTCAGAGGTAAATCGTCGGCTGAAGTTCAAAATCAATGACTTCTTTTTCATGTTTGAGGTTAATTATCCAGAGCAAAGATAAAATATATGCGATAGAATCAAAGTTCTCGAACAAACACTCAGCGAGGAAGAACAATGCTAACCACTGCTCTCTATGCCGGTCTTCTAGGCCTGATTTTTTTCTTTTTGTCAGCTGCCGTGATTTCAGGTCGTCGCAAACATGGGATCTCACTTCTGGATGGGGGCAACAACGATTTCGCTCGCACAATTCGAGGTCATGCCAATTTCGCCGAATACGTGCCTATCACACTCATTTTGATGGGTATTGGTGAAGTGAATGGAAGCCCACTCACGTTCTTGCATGTCGTGGGCTTGGCTTTGCTGGTCGGACGTATCGCTCATGCCTGGGCTTTTCTTTATGGCCCCAACATTTTCGCACGCCAAGTCGGCATGCTGTTAACTTTTGCTGCTTTGGGCATCGCTGCTGCCAATTGCATCTATCAAGGCCTACCCGTTATCTCAGGATAATCAAACCCGCTAGACAATTTGGTTAAACGACCTATCCTTGTGAAAAAGGGGCGGTTCTGCCTCTGTTGTGGAGAACCGCATTGCCAATTCAGAACTACTTGACCGCTGTCCTATTGGCGCTTTGCGCCTCTGCTCTCCTGCCTTTGACGGGTGCCATTGGCAAAGCCTTAACGCCGGAAATTCCCGCTATCCAGGTGGTGTGGGCGAGGTACTTTGGTCACTTCACCCTGATTTTACCCATCGTTCTCTACCGGTTTGGATTTAGGAGCCTTTGGCCTGAAAAGGCTGGATGGCAGCTCACACGAGGCTTGTTGCTTTGTACCGGTACGTTGAGTTTCTTTACCGGGGTTCACGCCACACCTTTTGGACTGGCCTTAGCGTTATTCTATGTCGCCCCTTTAGCTGTTGCCGTTTACTCTTTCTTCTTCCTTGGCGAAAAAGTCGGGCCAAGACGGTGGATTGCAGTTGGTATCGGTTTTGTTGGAGCCTTGGTCATCCTGAGACCTGGTCCTGACGCACTTCAACTAATATCCTGGCTCTGCCTCTTCGCTGGATTTTGCATAGGTGGGTATCTGACGATCACGAGGGCCATTGCCGGGACTTCGCCGCCATTTGTATCCCTTGTACTCACGGCTGTCGTTGGCACCGTTGTTACGTCAGCAATGGTGCCCTTCGTTTGGGTCACTCCGACCGAAAGCTATCAAGTGCTGTTTTTGGTTGCGATCGCTGTTATCGCAGCGGCGGGACACTGGTTCTTGATCATGGCTTTTGAGCGCGCAGATGCAAGTTCGCTGGCGCCGTTGGGATACATTGAGATTGTCTCAGCAGCCTTCATGGGCATGTGGTTTTTCAACGATACAATTGATTTCATATCTTGGATCGGCGTTTCTATCATTGTATCCGCCGGTCTCTACTTAGCCATCCGAGAGTTTAGGCTCTCTCGATTGAAACAGGAAATTCAAAATGACTGATGCTCGACTTCCTAACATCCGAAAGATCGTCACTCTTCGCGAAGAAACTCTGCAAGATTCTGGCAGGCAAATCGTGGGCAAGAAGGACAAAGTGACAGTAGCAGCTGTGATAAAAAATCCCTACGCAGGGCGTTACGTCGAGGACATGGAGCCACTTTACGATCTCGGTAAAAATCTGAGTGGTCAGTTGGCCGAGAAAGGCGTCATCGCTTTGGGTGTCAAACCAGAAGAAGTAACAGGATACGGCAAGGGTGCCATCGTTGGGGTTGACGGAGAGATCGAACACGCCGCCGCGATTATGCACCCTCGTTTTGGTGCCCCCGTTCGGAAAGCCGTTGGCAAAGGTGATGACATTATTCCTTCAACAAAGAAAGTCGGTGCTCCAGGATCAACCATCGTCATGCCCATAACTAACAAAGATTCTATTTGGGTTTTCGATGATATGGACGCGATGGAAATCTCTATCCCTGATGCCCCAAAGGCCGATGAAATTGTCGTCGCCGTTGTCTTAGCAATCGGTGGCCGCCCACTCGCCCGCACCAAAGCAGACTAGAGGACAAATTGATGTTCAAAGCTATGATCCTACTGAAACGAAATCCTGATATGGCTTATGAAGATTTCGTTACCTGGTGGTTGAAAGACCACTCTGAATTAGCCGCTCAACTTCCCAAACTAAAGAAAGCGGTGTTCAACTTGATCGAGGGAGACGGGTCTGATGAGTATGATGGTGTCTCAGAATTGTGGTTCGACAATCAGGCCGACTTTGAAGCCGCTTACGCTTCAGAAATCGGCAAAGGCGTCGCAGCTGATTCATTGTCAAAAGTCTCTAAACGTATCCGTTTCTTCATCAACGAACATCAGATCAAATAGCAACGCGAAAAGGCTATCTTGTCTTTTCCATAGATTTGTCGATTCGCGCCACGCCAACTCCATTGCAGTTGCAATGGGTTCCGGCTTATAAAGCGTGAGATGCGAACCACGGCAAAGCCTTGCTCTTGTCATTGTTGGTTCATTCCTTTGAAGAAGATCAGAAACTAGAGGTTCATGACTATGAGTGCACCGCGCACGCTCTTTGATAAAATTTGGGATAGCCACGTCGTTGAAAAAAGAGATGATGGCAGTTTTCTGATCTACATTGACAGACACCTTGTCCACGAAGTGACAAGCCCGCAGGCTTTTGAAGGCCTGAGAATGGCAGGCCGCCAGGTGCGTCGCCCAGAGTTTACCTTGGCCGTGCCAGATCACAACGTGCCCACTTCTAACCGTGCCGCTGGCATTGAAGATGAAGAGAGCCGCATTCAAGTCGATACACTTCGTCAGAACTGTTCCGATTTCAATGTGCCTTTGTTTGATATGGAAGACCCACGCCAGGGCATCGTACACATCATTGGACCAGAGCAAGGCTTCACACAGCCTGGCATGACCATCGTTTGCGGCGACAGCCATACAGCGACACACGGTGCTTTTGGCGCTTTAGCCTTTGGCATTGGCACTTCCGAAGTTGAACACGTCCTTGCGACACAAACTTTGGTTCAAAAGCCAGCCAAGAACATGTTGATCTCTGTCGACGGAGAACTTTCTGTTGGTGCAACCGCTAAAGATATCATCCTTGCGATTATCGGCAAGATTGGTACCGCTGGTGGCACTGGCTACGTTATGGAATACGCTGGCGACGCAATCCGCAATCTCAGCATGGAAGGTCGCATGACGATCTGTAACATGTCGATTGAAGGCGGTGCACGCGCTGGATTGATTGCACCTGATCAAACAACATTCGACTATATCCAGGGTCGCCCAATGGCACCAAAGGGTGATGATTGGGATAAGGCTGTTGCTTATTGGAGCAGCTTGCCTTCTGACGCCGGTGCAAAATATGACCTGGAAGTTAGATTAAACGCTGCTGACATCGCACCACAGGTCACTTGGGGAACAAGCCCACAGGATGTTGCACCAATCAACGGTAAGGTTCCTGATCCAGCCGACGAGCAAGACGAAAACCGCCGCTCAGCCATGGAACGCTCACTTGAGTACATGGGGCTAGAAGCTGGTAAGGCTGTCGCTGACATCGCGGTTGATACTGTCTTTATCGGCTCTTGCACAAATGGGCGCATCGAAGATTTACGTGCTGCGGCGACAATCGCTAAGGGCCGCAAGGTAGCCGACGGTATCCGCGCGATGGTTGTCCCAGGTTCTGGCTTGGTTAAAGTCCAGGCTGAAGAAGAAGGTCTCGATGCTGTCTTCAAAGAAGCTGGTTTTGACTGGCGTGAGCCTGGTTGTTCTATGTGCCTTGCCATGAATGCAGACAAACTATCCGTTGGCGAGCGTTGCGCATCAACTTCCAACCGTAACTTCGAAGGTCGTCAGGGCCGCGGTGGCAGAACGCATCTTGTCAGTCCAGCGATGGCAGCTGCAGCGGCGATCGAAGGTCGTTTGGCCGACGTTCGCGACTTCGAATAAATATCACCAGTTCTTTAGGGGAAAGATCAAGTCTATGTTTCAGAGCTTAAAAGCATTGCGTGTTGTCGCGCTCTTGATGTCCCCTTTGGCACTAGTTGCTTGTGAAGATGAGTTCTCGTCACTGCCTAGTGGTGGTTCACCACACCAGGAGATCGTTTGTAAGAATTCTTTTGGCTCTGGCTTTTACATTGCTCCAAACTTGGTGCTGACTGCGGCACACGTCTTGCCTTACAAAAAGTGTAAGATCGAGATGGGCGAAGACAGTGGTAAATTGGTTTGGAAGGACACAAAACGCGATATTGCCGTTGTCTATGTCAAAGGCAAAAAAGCGAGCTTCTATCCTTACCAGTGCGAACTTCCGAAGGAAGGTTCCTACGTCAAGCTGAACTCAGGCGAAGCGATCAAAAAGGGCCGCATCCTTAGCCATAACCCCGACATTGTTGGGAACTACTTCCAGACTGATATCTCAGTACGCTATGGCGAGTCCGGTTCTCCTTTGTTCCACGAAGACGCTGTGATTGGAGTTTTAAACTTCACAAACTTCGACGATGGTACGCTCTCTTACTATCGTCCGATTGGTGATTTCTGTTCGAAGCTTAACAGCCTGAAGAAAAAATACGCCGGCAAATAGGCCAGCTTTACGATTTGAATTAATGAGGTTCCTAAAATGGAAAAGTTAGACAAACACAGTGGCGTTTCAGCACCTTTGAACTTGGTCAATATCGACACAGATATGATCATTCCAAAGCAGTTTCTAAAAACGATTAAACGCACTGGTCTGTCAGAGGGGCTCTTTTTCGAAATGCGTTTCGACGAAGCGGGAAACAAAAAAGAAGATTTCGTTCTGCATCAACCGCAGTACGAAGGAGCTTCCGTATTGGTAGCAGGCCAAAATTTTGGTTGTGGATCAAGCCGCGAGCATGCTCCATGGGCATTGCTTGATTGGGGCTTCCGTGTTGTGATTGCGTCCAGCTTCGCTGATATTTTCTACAACAACTGCTTCAACAACGGCATTCTACCTTTAGCGCTGCCTCAGAGCCAAGTCGATGAATTGATGAAGGATGCCAACCAAGCTGGCCGCCTGAAAATTGACGTCGAAGCCCAGACAATCACGCGCCCAAATGGCGATAGTTTTTCCTTTGATCTTGATCCAGCCCTAAAGCATCGCATGATCAACGGCCTAGATAACGTTGGCATGACTTTGGAGAACACTGACTCTATTGCAGCGTTTGAAGAAAAGAATGCTGCTGAGTGCCCTTGGCTTGCGGCTTAATGCTGCGCTTGCCACTAGCACAAAGCTTCTCTATTAACGGCTGCGAATAACTCAACGAAGGTTTTCCATGTCTACGAACGCATACAAAGTTCTTGTTTTACCAGGTGATGGTATTGGCCCCGAAGTAATGACCGAAGTTACTCGTGTCATCGATTGGTTTGGTGAAAACCGTGGTTTAGAAGCCAATCTTGATCACGATCTCGTCGGCGGTGTAGCTTACGACAAAACGGGTCAACCGATCACAGATGCCTGCATGGAGAAAGCTCTCAACGCTGATGCGGTTATGTTCGGTGCCGTTGGCGGTCCCCAGTATGACAACCTCCCCTTTGAGAGCAAGCCGGAGCGTGGCCTTCTTCGCCTTCGCAAAGACCTTGAGCTCTTCGCTAACTTGCGCCCAGCGCTGTGTTTCGACGCTTTAACTGAAGCCTCATCGCTCAAGCCAGAGCTTGTTGCTGGGTTGGACATCTTAATCGTACGCGAGCTAACCGGAGGTGTTTACTTTGGCGAGCCTCGAGGCATCGAAGATCTCGGCAATGGGCAACGTCGAGGCGTGGACACACAAGTCTATGACACAGAAGAAATTCGCCGTGTTTGCCGAGTTGCTTTCGAGCTGGCCAAGAAACGTCGTAACCTGGTACATTCTGCCGAGAAATCCAACGTCATGCACACCGGTGTAATGTGGCGCCAGGAAGTGCACAAACTGCACGAAGAAGAGTTCTCTGACGTAGAATTGCAAGACATCCTGGCAGATAACTGCGCCATGCAGCTCGTGCGAGCGCCTAAACAGTTTGATGTTATTGTGACAGACAACCTATTTGGTGACATTCTGTCGGACGTTGCAGCGATGTTAACAGGGTCGCTTGGCATGTTGCCTTCCGCATCACTTGGTGCACCAGACTCTGCGGGTAAATCTAAAGCAATGTACGAGCCTGTCCATGGCTCTGCTCCTGATATCGCCGGTGAAGGCAAAGCCAATCCTTTGGCCTGCTTGCTCTCCTTCTCCATGGCGCTTCGCTATTCGTTTGATCGTGGCGAAGATGCTGATCTTTTGGATGCAGCTGTGAATGACGTGCTTGCAAGTGGTAAGCGCACGCTCGACATCGCAACACCAACAAGTGAAAAAGTTTCAACGACTCAAATGGGCGAAGCAGTTCTGCACGCCCTTAAAACAAAGACTAGCTAGAAATTCACCCTGCCCTTTTGTGATGTCCACAAGAGGGCATCACAAAACCAGGACCATGAAAAATTTAATTTCTGATCTTAATCGCACCATTTCCATCTCTCGTAAGATGGCAGCACTTCGGTGCTTAGGCGAGACAGAGTGGCGGCGAAAACGCCGCCTGAAAACACTTTTCTAAACCCAATTTTCAGTTATTTCCAAACAATGGAACACAAACATGTCTAGTTCATATAATGTCGCTGTCGTTGGCGCCACTGGCAACGTCGGCCGCGAAATCCTTAACACTCTTGATGAGCGTAATTTCCCTGTTAACGAAGTGCATGCTCTCGCATCTTCTCGCTCTGTGGGCCGCGAAGTCTCATTTGGTGAAGACGAGATTCTAAAGATCCAGTCGCTCGAAGACTTCGATTTTTCCGGCACTGATATTGCGCTCTTCTCACCAGGCGCCTCTATCTCAGCCGTCCATGCGCCACGTGCGGCGGCTGCCGGTTGCATTGTTATTGATAACACCAGCCACTTCCGAATGGACCCCGACGTTCCTTTGATCGTGCCTGAAGTTAACCCGGAGGCACTCGCTGGTTATGTTCGCAAGAACATCATTGCGAACCCTAATTGCTCAACCATCCAAATGCTGGTGGCGCTTAAGCCTCTCCATGACGTCAGCCCGATCAAACGTGTTGTCGTCTCTACTTACCAGTCCGTTTCTGGCGGCGGTAAAGAGAAGATGGACGAGCTGTTTAATCAAACCAAAGCCATCTACGTGAACGACCCGATCAAGAATGAACAGTTCACAAAACAAATTGCCTTCAACCTTATTCCACACATCGACGTCTTCATGGACGACGGTTCCACGAAAGAAGAGTGGAAGATGGTTGTTGAAACAAAGAAAATTCTTGATCCAAGTATTAGAGTTGTCGCCACATGCGTACGCGCACCAGTCTTTATTGGCCACGCCGAAGCCGTGCATGTTGAGTTTGAAGACGAGATGACAGCCGATCAGGCCCGGGAAATCTTCAAAGAAGCCGATGGCATAGCGCTTGTCGATCAACGCGTCGATGGCGGTTACATGACCCCTCAGGAATGTGCCGGTGAGGATGCAGTCTTCATTAGCCGTCTGCGAGATGACTATACTGTGGATCATGGTATCGCGTTCTGGTGTGTTTCCGATAACCTTCGTAAGGGAGCAGCACTGAACGCTGTCCAAATCGCTGAATTGTTGGCTTCGGATTACCTATAAACATGGCGCTTTTTGATAGAATTCAGGCGGTCCAACAACGATCGCCTGGTTCTTTCATTCCATTCAGAATCGAAAACGAAACTGTTGGATTCTTACCTACTGATCTTGCTTGGAGGCTTTCTACGACGTTTGACCAAGCTTTAGCTTTTGAAAACGACTGCCTCGTTTTCTGCTCCCTTGTTTCTGATTTTGAAGGCCGTTCGGCAGTTTTGGCCGAGGTTTCAGATTTCTTTCTCGAAAACAAACTCATGCCTAACCCTAGGAACGAGCTCTACCCGATCAAAAACAATTGGAACCAAACCCCTTTCGCATTGTTGGAAAGGAACGCTTCCATCCCGCTGGGCCTTGTCACCTATGGCGTTAACCTCAATGCCTGGACCATCGACACAAAAGGGGAAAAGCTCCTTTGGGTTGGGAAGAGGTCTCTACAAAAGCAAACAGAGCCCGGAAAACTCGATCATATTGCGGCTGGTGGACAACCCGCCCACATCAGCCTCCACGCAAACATGGTGAAAGAAGCAGAGGAAGAAGCCTCAATTCCTCAAGAGTTGGCTCGTCTTTGCAAGCCTGTGGGGGCCGTCGTTGGCCATTACCATGATGAATATTGCCGTCGTTTTATCCACTACGACTTTGATTTGGAATTACCTCGCGAGTTCCAGCCAAAACCGCTTGATGGTGAGGTCGAGAACTTTCAGCTGATGTCACCAGAACAGATCATCCACCTATTACGGACGAGCGATGAATTTGACCTTGAATCAACGATAGCAATCATTGATTGGCTCATTCGTCATGGTTTTGTTCATGCCGAAAACGAACCCGATTTCGATCATATCTATGCCGGCTTAAGAGCAGATCTCTTTCGGCTATAGACCGATACGCTCGAGAATATCGTTGGGTTTTACGCCCGTTTCTCTTAGATGTTTCAGGGTTACTGCTTCATTTCTCTTAGCAAAACGCCTCCCCTCTTCATCCAGAATGAGGGAATGATGCTCCCAAACCGGAACCGGCAGACCTAACAGGGCCTGAAGCAATCTATGCAGGTGACTTGCATGGAACAGATCTTCGCCCCTTGTGACGAGTGTAATGCCCTGCGCTGCATCATCGACCGTAACGGCCAGATGGTAAGAGGTTGGTATGTCTTTACGCACTAAAACAACGTCGCCCAATACAGATGGGTTGGCAGCAATCTCACCAACATTTCTGTCGATCCATATCAATGGACCAGCCGCTTCTTGTGCTTCCTTCATTTTCAGGCGAAACGCATGGAGCTGCCCTTCCGCAATCCGTTGCCCACGCTCGCTCTCGGTCAAATGACGACATGTTCCTGGGTATAGCCAACCTTCGGGGCCGTGTGGGGCATTGGCCGCTGCTTGTACTTCTCTCTCAACGTCTTTTCGGGTGCAGAAACATGGGTAGAGCAATCCCTGGGCTTGGAGAATCGTCAGTGCCTTTTTGTAGTGAATGAGCCGGCCTGACTGTCTGAGCGGTGCAGTTTCCCAATCAATCCCAAGCCAGTTAAGATCTTCGATAATCGCTGTTTCAAATTCTGGTTTACATCGCCCGATATCAATGTCTTCAAGCCGCAGGATGAAGTTGGATGGCTCGCGGCCTGCTCTTTCCCAAGCAAAGAGTGCCGAGTAGGCGTGTCCCAGATGGAGTAATCCACTGGGACTGGGTGCAAATCTCGTTTTAGATATCATTCCGGTCGAGATAGTTTGCAATCTTTCTCAAGGCAGGTTCCAGCCGCTCTGGTGAAATAGCGTAACAAAGACGTAAATAATTTTCGTTGCCAGGGCCAAAGGTATAGCCTGCTGCAACGCCGACATGTTCGCTATGAAGAATACCCCTGGCGAGATCCAGTCCACTGCTTTTCATTTCCACCTTTGGGAAGGCATAGAATGCACCTTTGGGCTCCAAGAGGTGCACACGAGAATGTCCCCCGATTATGTCCATGACCATTTCTCGATTTTGCATGCACCGAGCATTGAAACGAGCGAGGAAGTCTTCACCTTCTTCGAGAGCAGCGACACCGCCATATTGAATAAAGGCGGTGGCTCCCGTGTTCATACACTCTGAGAAAACTGCCATTTGATCAGCCATGCCCGCTGGCGTTATCATCCAGCCCAAACGCCAACCTGTCATGGCCCAGGCTTTAGAAAATCCATTGACGATAAAGACTGGATCTTCATCAGATGCGATTTCCATGAATGAGGGTGCAACGGTTGAACCGTCGTAAAGATTACGGTGGTAGACTTCGTCAGAGATGATGCCAAAACCCTTCTGCCTACTGAGGGCTAACATTTCTTTTTGCTGCTCTCCTGACATCACCCAACCGGTTGGGTTTGACGGCGTGTTGATATAGATCGCCTTTGTTTTTGGCGTTACGGCACTCTTGATTTTCTCCATGTCGAGGAACCACTGGCCGTCCTGTTCTTCCAAACGAACATCAACAGCAGTCGCACCGATCATCTGAACTGCTGACAAAGCATTGGGCCAGAAAGGTGAGATCATAATGATCTCATCGCCTTTTTCGACAAGAGCCATCATCGACATATAAACGCTCAACATAGTAGAGCCCGGGACTGTTATGCGGTCGGGATCAAGATCGATTGCATATAGTTTGTCCAGGTATGTCTTTAAGGCATCTCGAAGCGGCATATGCCCACGGGCATAGTTGTACTTTGTCATCCCTCTATCAAGCGCGTCCTTTGCGGCTTGATTGATGAAATCCGGTGTATCGAGATCACTTTCCCCAAACCACAATGGAACAGTGTCTGGAATGCTGAAACCCTCGAGCGCTATCCGCGTGATGCCAGAAAGCTCGAGATCCGTTATTTCAGGTCTGATGATTGCCATTTGGTTTATCCGGCCAGACTTGCTTTTAGGGCAGCCAAAGCTTCATCCGACTTTGATCCGTCCGGACCTCCGGCTTGTGCCATGTCTGGGCGTCCGCCCCCGCCTTTGCCACCTAACGCAGCCGAAGCGACGCGAACAAGATCCACAGCCGAATGGTTGGCAGTTTGATCTTCGGTCACCCCGACGACAACCGATGCCTTTCCCTCTGATACAGAAATGAGCGCAACAACGCCGGAACCGATCTGCTTTTTGATTTCATCGGCCATACTCTTGAGATCTTTGGCAGGCACGTCTTCTAGAACTTTGCCGGAAAACTTGATGCCGTTGATTTCTTTCACTTCAACACCTGACCCGCTACCGCCACCAGTTGCTAGCTTCTTGCGCAAGTTGGCAACTTCGCGTTCGAGTTTTTTGCGTTCTTCCAAAAGCGACGAAACTCTGTCTGGCAGTTCTGCAGGTGTTACTTTCAGGCTATATGACATTTCGCCCAAAAGCGCGCTATCACGATTGAAGGCGTCCAAAGCTGCTTGTCCTGCCACAGCCTCGACACGGCGTACCCCAGCTGCAAGCCCCTCTTCGCGGACGAGTTTCACAAGGCCTATATCACCCGTTCTGGAGACATGTGTCCCGCCGCAAAGTTCCGTTGAAAAGAAACGACCAGCTTCTTTATCTGAGTCCTGTCCGCCCATTGATACAACCCGTACTTCATCGCCGTACTTCTCGCCAAACAGAGCCATCGCTCCTTCTTCAATGGCTTCATCGGGTGTCATCAGACGCGTGGTTACTTCAGAATTGTCAAGCACGCGCTCATTGACCATACGCTCAACGTCGGCAATTTCCTCCCTCGTCATTGGCTTCGTGTGACTAAAATCAAATCGCAATCGGTCTGACGCCACCATAGAACCTTTTTGGGCAACGTGGTCACCCAAGAACCGGCGGAGCGCT
Source organism: uncultured Alphaproteobacteria bacterium (assembly GCA_905480575.1). GTDB lineage: Bacteria > Pseudomonadota > Alphaproteobacteria > UBA7985 > CAJQQZ01 > CAJQQZ01. Next base: position 13,788 of record CAJQQZ010000046.1, read on the forward strand.
TCATGCATCAGATGGGTTGCCGAATGGTGTTGACGCAGCGCAGAACGACGTCCGTGGTCCACGCTCAACTCAACGGCATCACTAACGGAAAGCTTTCCGGAAGTAACGGTCCCACTATGGATCCATAGATCGCCTAATTTCTTCTGTGTTTCCTCCACAGTGATAGTCGTGTCACCGGATACCAGTTGCCCACTATCGCCTTGTTGACCACCTGACTCACCATAGAATGGCGTTTGATTGAGGATCACTTCAACGCGGTCACCTTGGCTCACATGGTCAACACGCTTGCCGTCGACAACCAAAGCTAAGACTTGGCCTTCCGCTTTCTCTGTGGTGTATCCGAGGAATTCCGTTGCACCCAGTTCTTCACGAAGTTCGAACCAAAGTGTTTCTGTTGCTGCCCCTCCAGATCCCTTCCAGGCAGCGCGCGCGGCAGATTTTTGAGCATCCATTGCAGCATTGAAACCATCTTCGTCCAGGCCACGTTCCTGCCCCCTAAGAATGTCTTGTGTCAGATCGAGCGGGAACCCGAATGTATCGTAAAGTTTAAACGCAACTCCTCCAGGTAGAGTTTCACCATCACCGAGTTTGTCTGTTTCCTGATTTAGGAGATGCAATCCACGATCAAGCGTTGTTTTGAATCGATTTTCCTCAAGCTTCAACGTCTCTTCGATCAGTGACTGAGCTCGGCCCAACTCTTTAAAGTGGCCACCCATTTCGTCGACCAAGGCAGGCACCAACCTATACATCAATGGATCGGTGCAGCCAATCAGATGCGCGTGGCGCATCGCACGACGCATGATACGTCTTAGAACATAGCCACGCCCTTCATTTGAGGGCAAAACCCCATCGGCAATCAAAAAGGATGAGGCACGCAGATGGTCAGCAATCACTCTATGCGATATGTTATGGTCGCCGTCGGGTTCAGTTCCAGACTTCTGTGCAGAGTCCTCAATGAGGGCTCGCATTAAGTCGGTGTCGTAGTTGTCGTGCTTCCCCTGGAGCAGGGCTGAAACACGTTCAAGGCCCATGCCGGTGTCAACAGATGGCTTCGGTAGGTCTGTTCGCGTGCCACCTTCCTGCTTCTCATACTGCATGAAAACCAGGTTCCAGATTTCAATAAATCGGTCACCGTCTTCTTCTGCAGATCCCGGAGGCCCGCCCCAGATCGAGGGCCCATGGTCGTAGAAAATCTCTGTACATGGTCCACATGGTCCTGTGTCACCCATGGACCAGAAGTTGTCGTCTGTCGCAATTCTGATTATTTTGTCATCGCTTAATCCAGCGATCTTTTTCCAGAAGGAAACAGCTTCTTCGTCATCGTGGTAGACTGTGACGAGAAGCTTTTCTTTATCAAGCTCAAAGTCTTTGGTCACCAAATTCCAGGCGAGCTCGATCGCTCGTTCCTTAAAATAATCACCGAAGGAGAAATTACCCAGCATTTCAAAGAAGGTGTGGTGCCTCGCCGTATGACCGACGTTCTCTAGGTCATTGTGCTTACCACCCGCACGTACGCATTTTTGTGATGTCGTCGCTCGATTATAATCCCGCTTTTCCTGACCAGTGAAAACATTTTTGAACTGTACCATTCCGGCGGCAGTGAACATCAAAGTTGGGTCGTTCAATGGCACGAGTGGCGAAGAGTCGATTACGGAATGACCGTTCTCTCCAAAATAGTCCAAAAATTTGGTGCGGATTTCGTTAGCGGAAATCATGTGAGCAGAGCCTTTATGAGTAGGTGTTCGTCGAAAAGAGCCTTGTTTTAGCGATCTTTCCTAAAACTGTCTAGCAATCCCATGGGCATATTATCCCGAGATATGAAATGCTATATCCGCAACAAAAAAGCGGCGAAACCCTGAGGCTTCGCCGCTTCAAATTTGAGCCGACAACCGTCACTAAATAGAACGGTTTTCAGGATGTAAGAAACTGACTCTAACGAGAGCAAGCTTCTTGTGGAGTCAGGAAAATTTTCTTTCTAACCCCACATCTATTTAGGTGCGCGAATCGGGAAATCAAGAGTCTTCGCCGTCTAGGTCTCCAGGACCGTCAAGCAATGCGTCTGACAACAACCCAGCGTTTCGGCGAATAGCGTCCTCAACCTTACCGGCTATCTCAGGGTTTTCCTTCAAGTACTTCTTAGCGTTCTCTCTTCCCTGGCCGATGCGTTCATCAAAAGCAGAGAACCAGGAGCCAGACTTTTCAACCACGCCTGCATGAACACCAAGATCGAGCATCTCACCCAGTTTTGAAACACCCTCACCGTACATAATGTCCAGTTCCACCTTACGGAAAGGAGGCGCCATTTTATTCTTAACAACTTTAATCGTGGTCTGGTTGCCGACAATTTGATCCTTGTCTTTGATTTGACCTACCCGGCGAATATCGAGGCGTACCGAAGCGTAGAACTTCAGTGCGTTACCGCCAGTCGTTGTTTCTGGGTTACCAAACATAACACCAATCTTCATACGGAGCTGGTTAATGAAGATAACCATCGTTCCGGATTTATGAATAGACCCCGTCAGCTTTCTGAGTGCCTGGCTCATCAGGCGAGCTTGCAGACCTGGAAGAGAGGCTCCCATATCGCCTTCAAGTTCAGCACGAGGCACCAAAGCGGCAACGGAGTCAACAACAAGAACATCAACAGCACCAGAGCGCACCAATGTATCAGTAATCTCCAAAGACTGCTCACCTGTATCAGGTTGCGAAATCAGCAGATCATCTAGATTAACACCAAGCTTTTTGGCGTAAGAGGGATCGAGAGCATGCTCAGCATCAATGAAAGCACAAGTGCCGCCACTTTTCTGAGCTTCCGCAATAACATGTAACGCCAAAGTGGTTTTACCAGAACTTTCTGGGCCATAAACCTCAACGATCCGCCCCTTTGGAAGACCACCAATACCGAGAGCGATATCGAGCCCCAGGCTACCGGTTGAAATCACTTCAGCTTCTACAGCTGGATTAGAGGCCCCTAGCTTCATGATCGAGCCTTTACCAAAGGCCTTCTCAATTTGGCTAATCGCAGCGCCTAGCGCTTTATCTTTATTACTATCGTCCATTTCAACCAGCCTTAAATCCGCTTGTCCCATGATGTGCTCCTCTTATTTCATGGCCACTAATAGATGGCAATTTAAAATCGATTCGGTTTTGTAAGGAGCCAATATTTGTACCTCTTTTGTCCCAAAGTCAATTGAAAAGAACAAAAAGAGTACAAATTCGAAATTTTATGTAGCTTGGCAAAGAACAGGGGGGCTACACCAGAAACGTTAGTCGTCTCGGTGTAGCTTTTCGTTCTTCTCGTGCTTCTCTTGTGCTTCGAGCGTCATTGTCGCTATAGGCCGAGCTTCTAGACGAGCGAGTTCAATAGGCTCGTCGGTATGCTCGCAGTAGCCATAGCTTTCATCCTCGATACGGCGCAGAGCGGCATCGATTTTAGAAATTAGCTTTCGAACACGATCTTTGGTGCGTAGTTCAAGAGCATGCCCAGTTTCTAGCGTCGCGCGATCCCCCATTTCAGCGGCCGAGAGATTCTCTTCCTTGAGATGGTGAATGGTCTCGCTCGAACTTTCAAGCAACTCGTCTTTCCACGTTTGAAGCTTTGCCTGGAAATAGGCCAGCTGCACGGGATTCATAAAGGGCTCGTCTGCACTCGGACGATAATCGTGAGGTACGGTCGGCAACGACATCAAAAATAATCCTGCGAACTCAAAAAGTATCTCGTCAAACCTAGCGCGTTAGCGCTGCATTCCAATGGGCTTCAAGCCTAACTTTACTCAACGGTCAAGTAGAAATTTCAGCCTTTTGGGCAGAGCATGGTCTTTTCAAAAGGAAGTGAGGCACCGAACTGGGAAATATGAGCCTTTCAGTTTTGTTCAGGTGATTCGCGCGATGTCGATTTGCGGAAGACGTAGCGAATCCGACTCTCTCGATTCTTTTTTTGCGAATTGCGACGCAAACGCGGTTTTTCAAACCCGACTCCTTAGCATTGTCGGAATCTGCTTGAAGTCACGTCACCTGTGGCTAAACTATTGGGAATTAATATATTTTGAGACCAACAGCCTTATTTTGGCTGATACTTTTAGGCCGACATTAATGAAGAAAAAACTTTCATTTCAAGAGACTTTTTCCGTCTCGAAGAAAGCTGCATTTTTAGTAACTACGGTTTTCTTATCAAACTCCCTCGTAAGCGTAAGTCATGCAGACCGTTCTGATTTTGTCTTGTCGGACAACATTTGGAATTCATCAACCTCATCACCAGCGCCAATTTATGAGAGCCTGGATAGTGATCGTTATTCTGCGCCCTCACAGGATTCTTACCAAGCGCCCCAGCCTCAATCTTTGGCAAATGCTCCCACAATTGGTAACTCCAGACCCTATTCGGGCATTCCTTCAAAGGTATGGCACGCAACTGGTGATTTGACGACCTATGTCCCACCAAAGCCTCAATATGACGGTTCGTTGGCGCAGCCCGATCCAAATCTGTCCAAAAGCTGGCCAGACTTGCCTGTCGTTCAAGCCGCTCCGCTGCCGCCCGATCCAACCTTTGTTACCCAGGAACCTCTACGCAAGTTCCATCTCCCAGTTGAGCCACAGCCTGTTAGGATTCCTCAAGCTCAGCCTGAACCAAAGCCGCAAAAAATAGCCAGCTGGGGAAGCTTTAACTTTGGCGCGACATCAAACAAGGGCCGAAAGTCTCAACCACGGTTGGAAACTAATTGGGGCAAGAAATCACGGCAGGTCGTGAATACCCCTCCCACCACTGGAGCAGAACCCCAATATCGTTCGGGTACGGCCTATTTAAATGAGGAATTGCCGGCGGTCGAAACTGCGCGTCCGGTTCCAAAAGATGCTTATACTATTCAGAGCTATTACACACCGAACTGGGTCATTGATCAAAAAGTTCGCGATCATGTGTGGAACAGCCGGACCGGAAACTGGGTTTCAGAAGCTCCTTCTCCAGCCGAAGTCGTTACTGCTTTGGCCTATGGCTATCAGCCTCCCGGCGGCGACGGGTACAACCTAATTGGTTCCCCAAACGAGATCGCTATTGTTAACGACAGTATTCGCGACCTTAGCCCGGCGCAACTCGCTTCTAACGAACCCGTCGCTTCTGGCGACATGGCGAAGCTGGTCCACGCCCGTCTCTATTCAGTGCCAATGGATCCACCGGCTCATTTCCTCCATGTTATTGGGCGCTTGGAAAGCACTTGTCGTGCTCCTGGTCCCGTTGGACAGTGGGAGAACGAAGGCAAGTCGATGGTGCAAATCCCTCTCATCGGTGCTTTACCGCCTTCTAACTATGCCTGCCAACAAACAAGAGTTTTGTTTGAGCGCTACATCCGTGTGGCCAATGTGCCAGCGAGCGCGAAGGATGGCTCACATTTGGTCGTCATCAATGGAAGACAAATTCCTGTCCGTTAAGAAAACGGTTTAGGACAATTGTTAAACGGCTTTGAGTCCCTGCAACTCAGAGCCGTTTTTTTTGTGGTCTTCAATGACTAAGTGCCAATTGGAAAAATACGAATGAGAGAACCCCAAGCGTCATCGTAATGGCGACGAGAGAACGCGACCCTTGTTCAAGCGCCTCTGGCACTAACTCTTCGAAAGTCATCCAGATCATTGCCCCAGCTGCCAATCCAAGCCCGATAGGCAGGAAGGGCTTAAAAACAATCATCAATAGAAAGGCCGGGACCGCGAGCAGAGGTTGGGGCAAACTCGTAAACACCGCCCAGGCCGCTGATTTCCAAATAGAAACACCCCTTGGTATCAAGATTAAGGCGATCGCCAAACCTTCTGGAATGTTATGAAGGGCAATCGCCACTGTCACCAAAACACCAAATTCAACCGTGTTGCCAAATGAGACCCCCACCGAAATACCTTCAGCCGCGGAATGCACAGTCATGATGCCAAGAATGAACAGAATTTTCTTAAAATCTGCCTGGCTCACCCCTTCTATTGTTTGATCGGCTCCCCCGCTTTTCATTAGGATTCGATTTCCCAGAACAACCAGCATCAATCCAAGAACAGCTCCCAAGATGGTTTTCCATGAGCTGAATTCTGCTCCCTCGTCCAACAACGAAAAAGAAGCCGACAACATCAGAGCAGCAGCGAGCGAATTTGCAATGGCCATCTGCCTCTTCGATAATTTTTCCACGAATAGGAATGGCAAAACCCCCAGCCCGGTTGCGATTGCGGTGATGCAAGCAAGGAGAAATACGTCTACTGATTCTTGAAACATGATTCCCACCATTTAGAATGATTCTAAACTAGTGCACAGCCCCTTATCCGGCAAGCGAAAGCTGCCCGATAGCCTCTCCCCTGTTTTTGTCGCTAGGTAGTGCAAGTCTGTCGTAAACGATCTAAGCGCAAAACACCCTTTTTGTGTTAAAACGCAGCCAAGAAAGAACCATATGTCCAATCCATTTCTCACACCTGGTGCATTCGTTATCAATCGCCTCGAACTTTCTTGGGGCTTGGGTCAGATCCAATCGGCCATTGGAAACAAAATCACTGTCAACTTTGAACAAGTTGGTAAGGTCGTCGTGAATTCGGACTATGTGAATCTAGAAATAGTCGACGCAGAAGATAATAGCTGGAGAAGCCCTGATGCCTGATGGCAGCCAACCAAACTCACGTAGAATGCACCCAGGTCAGGGTCGACGCAAAGCCAGCCCGACACCTAAAGGTCGTCAGATTGATACAGTCGCCGCTTCCGAGGTACAGGAACTGCTCGGCGACCGTGAAATCCGCCGCGATTTGCTGATCCAATACCTGCATTTGATCCAGGATAAATTCGGCTGCTTGCAAAGCTCTCATCTCGCTGCTTTGGCAGATGAAATGAAGCTGTCTATGAGTGAAGTCTTCGAAGTGGCTTCTTTCTACGCACATTTCGACATTGTCTTCGATGATGAGACGCCGCCTCCACCACTGACTATTCGTGTTTGCGAGAGTTTGACGTGTGAGCTTAAGGGCGCGCAGGACATCCTGAAAAACTTGCCCGCTGCTGTCGGTGATCAAGTTCGTGTTGTTGGCGCGCCTTGTATGGGCCGCTGCCAATGTGCGCCGGTTGCCGAAGTTGGTCATAACCATGTCGACAACGCTACGGTCGCGTCGCTCAGTAAAGCTGCCGTCGACAAAGACACGCATCCGAGGATCCCTGCTTACATTTCATACGACGACTACGTTGCTGGCGGTGGTTACAATTTGCTGAAAGATCTTCAAGCAGGCAAAACCACACCAGAAGCCCTGATCACGACCATGAAGGACTCAGGTCTTCGTGGTCTTGGTGGCGCGGGCTTCCCATCTGGCATGAAGTGGGACTTTGTTCGTCGTGAACCAGCGCCGCGGTTGATGGCAATCAACGGCGATGAAGGTGAACCAGGTACGTTCAAAGACCGACATTACCTTGAAACTGATCCACATCGCTTCCTTGAGGGCATGTTGGTCGCTGCAACAGTCGCAGAAGCAGAGACAGTGTTCGTCTACATCCGTGACGAGTACCCGGCGGTCCTTGAAATTCTGGAAAAGGAAATAGCCCGCGTTGTAAGCGAAGGTCTAAACGGCTCAACAGGCATTGAACTTAGACGTGGTGCAGGCGCTTATATTTGCGGCGAAGAATCAGCCATGCTTGAATCAATTGAAGGCAAGCGGGGCCTGCCCAGACACAAGCCGCCTTACCCAACGCAAGTAGGCCTTTTCGGTCGTCCAACGCTGATCCACAACGTCGAAACCGTCTACTGGGTTCGTGAGATTGTTGAAAAAGGCGCTGAATGGTTCACACGACAAGGTGCGAACGGTCGCAAAGGTCTGAGATCTTACTCAGTTTCTGGCCACGTAAAGAACCCAGGTGTCGTTCTAGCCCCAGCTGGTACAACGATCCAGGAGCTGATTGATAACTACTGCGGCGGTATGGAAGATGGTCATACTTTCAAAGCCTACCTGCCAGGTGGTGCTTCTGGAGGTATTCTACCAGCGCGGTTGAATTCTATTCCGCTCGATTTCGACACCTTGCAAGAATACGATTGCTTCATCGGTTCAGCGGCAGTCGTGATCTTGTCCGATCAGGATAATATGAAAGCTGTTGGCCTCAACCTCATGAAGTTCTTTGAGGATGAAAGCTGTGGCCAGTGCACTCCGTGCAGAAATGGCACAGAAAAAGCCGTACAGTTGATGAGTGAAGAAAAATGGGACGTCGAGCTGCTCGCCGATCTCAGCCAAGTCATGATGGACAGCTCCATTTGTGGTCTCGGTCAGGCGGCCCCTAACCCGCTGAATTCAATCATCAAGCATTTCTCCGACGATCTAGCGTAGGAAAGACAAATGGCAGATACAGTAAAATTTAGCCTCAACGGCAAGCAAGTCGAAGCACAGCCAGGTGAAACAATTTGGCAAGTTTCAGACCGCCTCGGCGTAGAAATTCCGCATCTTTGTTATTCACCAGAACCTGGTTATCGTGCCGATGGTAACTGCCGTGCTTGTATGGTTGAGATCGAAGGCGAGCGTGTTCTTGCGGCCTCTTGTATTCGTACACCGTCTGAAGGCATGGTTGTTAACTCAGCTTCTGACCGCGCAAAGAAATCTCGCGAGATGGTGTTTGAGCTGCTGGTTGCTGACCAGCCAGAGCGCGCCACTTCGCATGACCCTGACAGCAAGTTCTGGAACTGGTCGGACAAAGTTGGCGTCGAGACCAGCCGTTTCCCGACCAAAGCCAGCCAATATGTGCCAGCGGCCGATACCAGCCATACGGCGATGTCCGTTAATCTGGATGCTTGCATCAATTGCAATCTCTGTGTTCGCGCTTGCCGTGAAGTTCAAGTAAATGACGTCATCGGCATGGCCTACCGTGGTTCCGGCGCTAAGGTCATTTTCGACTTTGACGACGAAATGGGTCAGTCAACTTGCGTTGCTTGTGGCGAATGTGTCCAGGCCTGCCCAACCGGTGCTTTGATGGAATCAAGCTTGCTTAATGAAGCTGGTACACGTGTTGTCTTTGAAGAAGAGACTGTTGCTTCTGGGTGCCCCTACTGTGGTGTTGGTTGTCAGATCGAATACAAGGTCAAAGACAACGAAATCCTTTACGCCGACGGCAACAATGGCCCGGCAAACTCGAACCGCCTCTGTGTTAAGGGTCGTTTCGGATTTGAATATCAAAGCCACGAAGACCGCCTGACCGTACCACTGATCCGTCGTGATGACGCGCCAAAGTCTGGCGACTGCGAAGTTGATCCACAAAATCCATGGACTCATTTCCGTGAAGCAACATGGGAAGAAGCCCTGGACCACGCCGGTGGTGCCCTGAAAGGCATTTATGACCGTGAAGGACCAAAAGGTCTTGCCGGTTTCGGTTCTGCCAAAGGTTCCAACGAAGAAGCTTACCTCTTCCAGAAGCTAATCCGCACAGCCTTCCACACAAATAACGTCGACCACTGTACGCGTCTTTGCCACGCTTCATCTGTTGCGGCCCTGATGGAAGCGATCGGAACAGGCGCTGTGACGGCACCTTTTACAGCCGCTAAAGATTCTGACTGTATTATCGTGATTGGTGCCAACCCTACGGTAAATCATCCAGTGGCAGCGACGTTCATCAAGAACGCTACCAAGAAGGGCGCTAAGCTCTTCATTATGGATCCACGTAAACAAACACTTAGTCGTCATGCGACCAAGCACCTGCAGTTCAAGCCTGGTGCTGATGTTTCCATGTTGAACGCTATGCTGCACACGATCATTGAAGAAGGTCTCTATGATCAACAGTATATTGATGCCTACACACATGGCTTCGACGATCTCAAAGCCTCAATCAAAGACTTTGCCCCTGAAAAGATGGCTGCGATCTGTGGCATTGATGCAGAGACACTGCGTGAGGTTGCTCGAACTTACGCGACATCCAAAGCCTCACTGATTTTCTGGGGCATGGGTATTTCCCAGCACGTTCACGGTACAGATAACGCACGTTGCTTGATTCAGCTTGCTCTAACAACCGGTCAAGTTGGTCGCCCAGGTTCTGGCCTCCATCCCCTGCGTGGGCAGAACAACGTGCAAGGTGCATCAGATGCTGGCCTTATTCCTATTGTGTATCCCGATTACCAGTCAGTGGAAAAAGAGGCCATCCGCGAACACTTTGAGGACTTTTGGGGCACTGACCTAGATCCCAAAAAAGGCCTCACAGTTGTAGAGATCATTGATGCGATCCATGATGATCAAATCAAGGGCATGTATATCATGGGTGAAAACCCCGCTATGTCTGATCCTGATCAAAACCACGCCCGCGCAGCACTCGCAAAGCTGGAGCATCTCGTCGTTCAGGACATCTTCCTGACCGAGACCGCATTCCACGCAGATGTGGTACTGCCTGCGACTGTTTATTATGAGAAGACAGGCTCCTTCACCAATACCAATCGCCAGGTCCAGATTGCCCGCCAAGTCGTGGCACCTCCAGGCCAAGCACGTGAAGACTGGTGGATCACTGTAGAGCTTGCCAAACGCGTGGGTCTTGATTGGAACTATGCTAACCCTGGTGAAGTCTTCAACGAAATGGCTATGGTTATGCCCTCGCTGAAGAACATCACTTGGGAACGTCTCAACCGAGAGAATGCTGTCACTTATCCTTGTGATGGCCCAACCCTACCAGGCAACGAGATTCTCTATGGCGCTGGTTTCCCAACAGAAGACGGTCGCGGCACCATGGTTCCTGCCAAGATCATTCCACCAGACGAGCTACCGGACACAGACTACCCTATGGTACTTTCCACAGGTCGTATGTTGGAGCATTGGCACACGGGTTCTATGACACGCCGCGCGCGGGTTCTAGATCACCTTGAGCCAGAAGCGATTGCAATGCTGCACCCTCGTCAAATGCGTTCTTTAGGCCTACAGATCGGTGATTACATCAAGGTATCCACTCGTCGCGGTGAACTGGAGATCATGATCCGCCAGGACCGTGATGTCCCGGAAGGCATGGTCTTTATCCCGTTCTGTTATGCAGAAGCGGCTGCGAACCTTTTAACCAACCCACAGCTAGATCCGTTCGGCAAAATTCCAGAATTTAAGTTCTGTGCTGCAAAAATTGAGAAGACGGCTGCACCTGTTATGGCTGCTGCTGAATAAAGCGATACAAATTCATCGTTTTATAAGGGAGGCTTCGGCCTCCCTTTTTCATGCCGACTCCGCAGAACAAGCTAAAATTCGCTTAATTTGTTAACGAAAGATGCAATTTCCCAAATTCGATTGCTATTTGCGTTTCAAATATCCCAGGAGTCTCACGAGTACGCCTTCCCAATCCCCCCCAAGACTCGCAGGTCGTTTTGGAGTCATTGGGTAAAATTCAAACTGGCACACTTCCTGCTATATAAAGATCAGATACGCAGAAGAGAGTTAGTAACAGCAAGAGTTGCTAACGGAAGCGCAAACTTTCCTCTACTGCTCATCACGAGCTTGCCTTAGTCGGGCAAACTTCCCAGCCAAAACTTACGGCCCAGAGGAGAAATCTTCTGGGCCTTTTTTTTCGCTCACATGTTACTATCGTACCAATCATAATCAGGAGGAAACATCGTGTTGTATAAATTAGGGAACGACCAACCAGAACTTCACGAAGAAAGCTGGGTAGCACCAACCGCTGTTGTTATTGGAAAAACGCGTTTGTTAAAAAATGCATCCGTTTGGTGGAACGCCGTTATCCGAGGCGATAACGAATGGATTGAGATTGGCGAGAACTCAAATGTTCAGGACAATGCAGTTTTGCACACAGACCCCGGCTTCCCCATGACAATTGGCAATGACGTTGTCGTCGGCCATCTCGCTATGCTTCATGGCTGCACAGTTGAAAACGGAGCCTTGATTGGCATGGGCGCCACAGTGCTCAATGGCGCTGTCATTGGCAAAGGATCGGTCATCGGTGCAAACGCGTTGATCGCTGAAGGCAAGGAAATACCGCCTTACTCTTTGGTTGTTGGACAACCTGGTAAGATCATAAGAACCCTCACCGAAGAACAATCCGCCCAAATGCTCAGAGGTGCAGCAGCCTACGTGAAAAACTGGCAACGATACGCCAAGGATTTAGAACTGATCGAATAAACCACTTCAGCCGTTTCAACATTACAAGATCAGATTCTCCTTAAGACGCTCGGCTTGCGTGAAAGCTTGAAGAGGATCTTGCTGTGGCTCACTTGAGTAGTCTGCCATTTGATTCTTTTGCATCAACCGCCATTCCTGCATCAAGGCAATCGCAGACCAGCGAACTTGAGAGACATAGCGCCAGAACTCAATGCGCTGCGCATCAAGCAGGTGACCCGAGAGATCCTGATACATGCTGACGAAATGCGCCAAGTCGCTTTCAAGCCCCCCAGGATTTGAGTAACGCCAACAAGGAGCAAACAACCAACCGACATCCTGCTCTCTTTCACCCAAACTTGCGAACTCCCAATCAAGTAAGAAGATCTGATCCGACGCGGACTTTAAAAAATTACCCATTCGGAAATCATTGTGGCAGAGGACGGGCTCTGAGGTTCTGCAGCTCAAATTTTCGACGATTTCATTTAGTTCGCTGGAGATCCGACCCGACAAAGGATGATGATACCCCGCCACCCAACTGGCCATCGAAGCCAGGGTTTTTGAGAGCTCATTGTCGCGCAAATTCATCATCAAAGGGGTCGGCAGTCTGACATCGTGAAGTTCACCCATGATTTCAGCCAAACTTTTCCAGATTTGTGACCAATCACAAGCCTCTGAGAAGTGTTTAGGATCATCTTTTCCGTCTATGTACTCAAACAACAGCCCTTGAACGGGATCGCTCCCAACCTTGGTAACCAACTCAGGTGCCCAGGGTAAATGATGCCGATTTAGTTCAGAGACAATACTAGCCTCATCAGAAAGAGAATTCTGGCACTTCGCTGGCAAAACAATTGGGTTTCGTTGACGCCAGACCAGATCTCCACCCTCGCGGGGTCTGATCAAAAAGTGATCATTAATCGCACCATTTGAAAACTGGCCGACCACTTCCACTTGGGAAGTACAGTCCGCTAGATAGCCCGAAACCAAAGCCTGCACAGATATTTGCCGATTTTTTTCAATTTTTCGAAGTACCATTGGACAGTAAAATTACTTCACAGGTTAATTTTTTGTTTGTGAATCCTAAGTCTGTTGTCTTTTGAACACAGTCGCCTAAGACTTTGCTCGCAATAGCTATTCTCGCTGGTCTTTACCAGATCAAAATGGCATTTTGCGGCCAACAGGTAATCCACGCGCAGACGCTTTAGCGGTCGCGCAATAGGGTTTCGGGGGAGAGCCTCTCTAAAAAAGGGGCATGAAACGAAAGGCGCTGTCGATCCGGGGGGATTTTGACGGCGCCTTTTTCGTTCAGCGCTTTATGCCAAGGCAAACTGAAAGCTTGCCTTTAGTTTGCACTCAAGCGCCGCGCTGGCTGCGCTCCCACTTGGTCGCTAGTCCTTGAATTCAGTGAATTTTATCAAATTCACTGAATTCCGTGTCCACAAACCCCAATGAGTCAAAAGCTGTTGGCGTTGGTACAATTCTTCAGTCAAGAACCTGAAGGATAGATTTCTTTTCCGAATGCAGCCGTTAACGCCTCAAACAGAGGGCCTGTCGCTTGCATTCTTTCTAAGGGCTGTGCGTGCGTTCGAATCATATCTAACCTAGCCCTTAGAGCCGGTGGGGCCGTTCGATTTGTCACAAACAAAGCTTGGCTGGCTATGAAAGCAAGAATAGCTAGGCTCGCGTCCAAACATTGCCCTGATCGCTCTATCTTCCGCCAAGCAGGCAAAGCAACACTTGCAACATCATTTTGGCCAAATCCTCCAGACTCAGAGCCAGGTAGGAGATTTGGTGCAGCCAGCAGCTTGGCTTCTTCCACAAAATCGACCGCTGCCATGGGGCTGGCTCCTAAATAGAGGTCATCGTCTGCCCGAAACTTCAACTGATCGGGGAGGCCTGAACAATTCCCATCTAGCATTTTTGTTGCCTGTCGTTCTGCCAGCTGAGCCAAATCTGCATAAGATGCTGCTAGGCGACCCAAAACAGGCCCAACATCGGCATTGTGATAGCCTCCCGTCGATAGTGCCCGTCCGTTTGGATAGAGATCACCAGATGGGTCTTGATCTGGCCTTAGAAAGACAGGGTTGTCCGTAACCGCCTTCAGCGCTCTTTCAGCCGCCGACTTGCACTCCTCTAGCGAGGCCAATGCTGCGCCCAGAATCCGGGGTAGAATTCTAAAGCTAACGGGTGCTTGATAAGCTCGGCGTTCTTCTGCCCCACCGGATAGCAACGTCGAGATCTGTTGCAGTGCGTTCTGTTCGTTATCACTACCCCAAAGGTCTTCTAGGGCTGGATCGTAAGCTTCCAATGGCGCTAGGAATGCTTCTGCCGATAAAGCGAAAATCTCAGTTGCAACCTCCAACCGCTTCTGGCAACTGAGAGCGACATCAGCCAAAACCGCTGAAGCCCCTGGCGAACCGTTGATCAGGGCGAGGCATTCTTTCTCTTCCAAATCCATTGTCTCCGCCATCGGTAGAAACAAGGGCGCTAGAATGAGGATTTCGCCGGCTCCTCCTTGCCCTTGAATGGCGAAGGTGGGAAGTGGCTGCTCTCCGCCTAACAAGGCGGCGACAGCTTGCGCTAACTCTGGTCTGACCGCAGCATGACCCTCGACAAAATTCGCGAGGCGCGCATAAATCGTACCGCGAACCAAACGTTCTGGCGCCTTCTCTCCAAAGGCAGAGGTTGGTCCGACAGGTCGTCGTTTCGCATGGGCTCGGCGTTGTTCTTTGGTGAAACGCAGCTTTGCATTCTGGCCATAGCCAGACGTTACGCCGTAAATAACTAAATTAGGATCGCTATCGATCATCTCCATAAATGCATTGCGAGATGTCTGGATTGCATCCAAAGCCGTTTTTGAAAAGCCTAGAGCCTTCCCTTCCCACGCAACCTGGCGGTAGTTATCTAAAGAAAAATCATTGCGGTCCCGTAAGACAATAGTCACTATAACGCATCCTTTTCATTTGTTTTCGAAAGCCACAGCAAAGCTATGTCCGAAATTTACATCGATTACCTTGGCGGGCCAGACATAGCCCAACTTAACCTCACCAATGACGACATTCTGAATGCTATCGAGGAAAGCTTGTCCGCGCAAGGAAACGGCAAGACCGCCATTGAACCCCGCGTCCATTTACAGCCTTCGAAAGCGCCAACAGCGCCGAAGATAAATGGGCATTTTAACGTGTTGAGAGGTTATGTTGAGCCGATGGGTCTGGCAGGCGTGAAGGTTGTCGGAGACTACGTCGACAATTATAAGCAGGGCCTGCGGTCCGAGATGGCACTCCTTAATCTCTTTGACCCCACCAACGGTACGCCGTTGGCCGTCATTGATGCTTCTGACATTACCGACATGCGGACAGGTGCTGTTACGGCTCTTGGTGCTAAGTATCTCGCACGAAAAAACTCAAAGATCCTTGGCCACATCGGTGCACGCGGCACATCTTACTGGAATGTTCGTCTGCTAGATCATCTGTTCGACTTTGATGAAATCCGTGTTCACTCTCGCCGCCCCGAAAGCCGCGATGCCTTTGGTGCTAAACTTTCAGAAGACCTCGGCAAAAAGGTAAAAGTAGTCGACAATTGGGAAGACTGTCTGGTTGGCGCAGACATCATGGTGGAAGCGTCTCGACTGAACGAGCCAACACCATTGTTTAAAACCGAGTGGATCAAAAAGGGGTGCTGTGTCATTCCGTATGGTACGATGTCAGCACTCGAATTGTCCTTAACTGACATCATGAGCAAGATCGTCATGGATGACTGGGGCCAAGCTCACGCCGGTCCATTCGGAGCACTGCGCCCGCACATCGATGCGGGGAAATTCAGCGAAGATAACTTTCATGGTAATTTGGGGGATATAGTTGCCGGTCATAAACCAGGACGGGAGACAGAACAGGAGATAAACTTGTTCTGGCACAGAGGATTGAGCCTAAGTGACATCGCACTCGGCCATGCAATGCTCCAAAAGGCGAAAACGTTAGGTTTAGGGCAGAAGTTGAGATTTTCTTAGCTTCAATTATCAACCACAAAAAAGCCACCAAAAGAGTGTCTAGCTATCATCCGCTACCCGCTTTAGAATGTCACAAATGACCAGAAGCTTAGACCGATATATTTTCTCTCAACTCGCCCTAACCAGCGTCGCCATTACGATTGTGCTGGTGATTGCGGCAGTGCTCACAAAATCTTTGACGTTGTTCAAGAAAGTTGTCAGTGGCGATCTCCCTCTTGGGACTTTCTTTGATTTCATTTTTCTTATTGTACCCTCAATGATCGCGGTCATTCTGCCTATTTCCGTTTTTGCAGCGGCGCTTTTTGTTTATGAGAAACTATCCTCAGACAGCGAACTCGTCGTTTTAAGAGCGACTGGTGTCAGTACATTCAGGCTCGCCATGCCAGCTTATGTTTTGGCCGTTATTTCCTCGATCCTGCTTGTTTCGGTTACTTTTTATTTTTTGCCTGCCTCTGTTGGCACCATGAAAGCAATGCAGAGGACTCAGGCTCTCAGTTTGGCAAAAACCCTGATTGACGTCGGCGTGTTTAAAGAAATCCGCCCTGGTATTACGGCCTTTGTCGGCGGCAAAGACGAACAAGGGCGTTTGACCGAAATTGTTCTGCACGACGAGAGAAAACCTGAAGCAACGACCACTGTAACTGCAAAACGCGCAGAGCTCTTTTCACATGAAGGCCAGATTCAAGTCATACTATACGATGGCGTCCGACAAACAATCGAGGCCTCAACTGATATTCCTTCTACTTTGGTATTTGATAAGACTGTTTACAAAGCGGGAGAAAACACCAACCAAAAACAAGTTCTCAAACGTAGCGACCTAAAGCCAAGAGAACTCTATGTTCACGAACTAGCGCAAATTGTGCGAACAACGGAAAATGTCAAAAAGAGAAACCGATACGCATCTGAGCTGCACGATCGGATAACAACACCACTGCTGGTCATAGGTTTTGTCGCTCTGGCTCTCTCGATACTTTTATCTGGGGACATTAACCGCCGAGGTGCGGTAAAGAGAATTTTGTTGTCAATCTTACTTGTGGGCTCATTTCAGGTGCTGGTCCTGCTCGCCAAAAAACTAATCAAAAATGATGTTGATTACTATTGGCTCATCTATGTGGCGGCGCTTGCTCCGATTGGACTCGCTCTTCTCTGGCCGCATTGGATAAGACTGTACACGAGGTGGCTCATCGAACTTTCTGCTTATCAGATCAAGACCAAAACAAGAGCACCATTATGAGACTCAGTTCAATCTCGACGATCTTAGTTTGGTATATTGTAAAGACCTATCTGGTTTGGTTCATCGGCATTACCACAACGATAATTTCTGTCATTTTCCTCGCTGATTTCGTCGACATGCTTCGCCGCGTTGCCAACGTCGAAGGAATAACTTTTAGTATCGCTGCACAGTTAGTAGCGCTTCGGCTACCCTACTTCGCACAAGAGCTAATACCGATTATGGTTCTTTTTGCATCCATGGGTGCCCTCTGGGCTTTGACAAGAAAACAAGAGCTTATCGTCGCTCGTGCAGCCGGAGTATCAGTTTGGCAATTTTTGTTCCCAATCATTCTAACTGCTATTGCATTGGGCGTTGTCTTTGTGACCCTGTACAACCCCATAGCTTCCAAGCTGTATTTCAGTTATTTGCACCTAGAGCATAAATACTTTGGCAAAAACAATGACCTGATTTCGATCGCCGGTAAGGGAACCGTTTGGATCAAACACGAAGATCATTCCGGCTACATAATCGCAAAAGGCCAACCTACAGGCGACTCGACAAAAATCTTACAAAATGCCATCGTCCTGCACTTCGATTCACGTGATAATTTGCTGGAACGTTTCGATGCGGAGCAAATAATTTTCGAATCGGGACGCATCCGGATTCTATCCAGTTGGCACTCTAAGGCTACGACTCCACCAATATTTGTCGATAAAAGTGAACTTTTTTATCATGTTAGTGTCAGTGACGTTGCCAGCGCTATTCAAACAGCTGACTCCATAAGTCTTTGGGAATTGCCTGACTACATCAAGTATCTCAAGCAATCAAAACTACCATATAGAGACCATGAGCTGCGATTCCACCATCTTTTGTCGCTTCCGATTCTGTTGGCTGTCATGATTTTTTTGAGCGCTGTTTTTTCCCTCCGACTGCCTCGTAAAGGAGGAACAGGGACTCTGATCGCCAGTGGAGCCGCAATAACCTTGATTATTTTCTTTTTTTCAGATGTAATGAAGGCGATTAGCTTAAATGGGACTCTGCCTGTATTTCTAGGCGTTTGGGGGCCCATAGCGATAGTATTTTGTTTCTCGCTAGCTGTACTTTTAAAGACTGAGGATGGTTAACCACAACCGTCCTATATTTTACAAGGGTCCCGTATTTTCGGGTTTATTGAATGATCCAACTTTTCAATTGGAATCGTCAGGTCTCCGTTTTTAACAAGGCCAGTACCCGCAAAGCTTTCAAACAAGCTTTGACTGGTGGTTTTCTTGCTTCTGTCGTTGTTCTTGGTTTCACAGCGATTGACACTCGCCCAGTGTTTGCACAAGCAGACTTCAGCAATATCACAAGCAACATCAAACTTTCTGACGAAAAAGCTTTCTTAGGCGCCGACGAAGTTTGGTACGACCAGAACCGTAGAGTTGTCGGCGCAAAGGGAAAAGTCGAGCTCTTTCAGGGTGACAAAGGCATAACCGCGGACCAAATCGAGTATTACCTCGATGAAGAGAAGATTATCGCAACTGGCAATGTAACCCTGCTAGAGCCCAGCGGTAACGTCATGTTTGCGGAAGAAATAAACCTCGACCAGGATTTGAAGCGGGGCTATGTCAAACAGATCGGTATGTTGTTATCCGATGGCACGCGCGCGGCAGCGGCGCATGGCATTCGGCGGTCGGAAACGATCATGGAATTGCAAAAAGCTGTATTCAGCCCCTGCCCTAACTGTAAAGACGATCCCACCAAACCTCTTTTTTGGGAACTGGGTGCAGACCAAATCATCTTAGACGATGAGCTACAGGAAGTTTTTTACAAAAACGCCAGATTTAAAATACTTGGCACAACTCTGTTCAAGACACCCTATCTTAGACATGCCGATCCACGCCTGGATCGGAAGTCAGGCTTTCTGCTACCAACAGCCAAATACAGCTCGGACCTCGGCTTCACGGCCGGGATGCGATACTTCCAGACCTTAGGCACCGGTACCGATATCTTGTTTCAACCAAGTGGTTACAGCGCGGGTGGTCTGTCACTCGCCGGTACTGCAAGGCATCGATTTGACGATGCCCTGATAGAGGTGTTTGCGCACGGCACATACATCGAACCCGGCACTAAGCTCGAAACCAATATCCTGGAAAGCACTCACTCTGAAACGGAGGGGCTACTTCAGGCTAACGGCTGGTGGCATATCAATGATGAATGGCGCGCCAGTTTCGATGGCTTGGTCACCAGCGACAACCTTTATGCGCAAGATTTGGATATCAACAGCGCGCAAATTTATGAAAACAAGATCTTGCTGGAAGGTTTTCATGGCCGCAGTTACACATCTGTCGCGGCTTATGATTATCAATATCTGAGGGACAGCACCACTTTTGACGAAGATACATTCCCCACTGCCTTACCTGAAGCATCACATTCTTTCATTTCTCAACCAGGTCAAAATTTTGGTGAAGTTTGGCGGGCCGATCTAGGCAGTCGCTACCTTCACCGTGAAGCAGGTCGCGATTCTTTCAAATTGTCGGGACGCTTGGGCGTAGAAATTCCGTACCAAACAGAAAGTGGCCACCTCTTCCGATTTGAAGGCAACTTGAGAGGCGACTATTTCGACGTTGAACAAGTTGATCCGACCTCCAACGATGTCAATCCTTTGCCGCCGACCGCCACATACAGCGGTTCGGTTGATCGCTTTTACCCTGAAGGCAAAGTCGAGTGGCGCTATCCTCTCATCAAGAAAGGCCCGCAGTACTCTCAAATTTTCGAACCGATTGTCAGCTTCACTGCCACCCCTGATGACATAGATCTAAATGATGGCCGCATTCCGAATGAAGACAGCTCTAACTTTCAGTTCGACACAACAAATTTATTTGATATCAATCGGTTCGCTGGCACTGACCGTGTTGAACCCGGGCAAAAAGTCAATTACGGCGTGAACTGGTCTCTTTACGATCAGGGGCAAAAATCTGTCCAGATGTTCGTCGGGCAATCATATCGCCTGAACGATTCAACACTTTTCGCCACAAATTCTGGTGTTGAAGATCAACTGTCAGATGTCGTTGCTCACTTTCAGTTAAGACAGCAAGAAAGTTGGCCTCTGGGTGGACTTGGAACGATTGAAGATGTCAAGTTAGACTACCTCACTCGCTTTGACATCGAAGACGAAAAACTAAGACGTAATGAGGTCTATGTTTCAGGCAAAGTCGCTGATTTCACAGCAAGAGCCAGTTACCTTAGTTTCGACCTCGACAACGGTTTCCCGCGCCGCGAACAGGTCTCAGGCACGCTTGCCTACCGAATCGATGACAGCTGGTCAGTCGGTGGGTATTATTCACGTAATCTTGCAACTGACAAAAGCGTTCTAGCTTCTTCTTACCTCAAATATGTAAATGATTGCTTCTCAATGAAATTTACAGGCGCGAGAGAGTTTAGCTCCACCGGTAGCAACTTCACTTTTGGTGCTGTCATCTCTTTCACTCATTTGGGTATTTTTGACACCAACGGTAAGGATTTCTCCTCGATTTTGTCAGAAGACGATTAGGAATAAGTAAAGAACGCCCTCCTTGTTGCCTAAGAGAATTGGTTTCTCATTTTGGCCTAAGTTGATTGTTGTAATAGGCTCTGTTAGAGCAGTGAGATAAATCGACCTATCGCTGTTACAAGCGTAAAAGACATCATTATGAGGTTACACCCAATGGCTACTTTGATCTGTAGAGGAATTCTCAGCGCCTTTTTTTTCATCGTGCTTACTCTTTCTGCTCACGCTCAAACTTTGGCCCGTCCCGTTGCCGTGGTAAATGACTCTATTATCACGCAATATGATCTTGATAACCGGATCGCCCTAGCGATCGCAAGCTCTGGTCTGGCCAATGATCCTCAGACTCGCCAGAAGACACAAAAGCAAGTGATGCAATCGCTGATCAACGAAGTTTTGCAGCTTCAAGAGGCACAGAAAGCCGGGATCAGCATTGGGCCGACAGATGTCGATGCAACCATTGCTAGAATAGCGAAACAGAATGGCACTGATCTTCGGCAGTTTTTGCAGCAAATGCGAAATTCGGGTGTTAGTCCTTCGACGCTACGTCAACAAATCAGAGCACAAATGTCCTGGGTGCAGTTGGTTGGTAGACGGCTTGGCAGTCAAGTTCAGGTTACGGACGAAGAAGTGAACCGAAGCGTCTTGCGCCTCCAGCAAAATAAGGGGCGCACAGAAAGATTGCTTGCTGAGATCTTCCTACCCTCTGACCAAAATGGCAGTTTCCAAGCAGCCGAACAAACGATGCAGGTTATTCTGCAAGAACTCAGAAACCGCAAAAGCTTTGGCGCAATCGCACAGCAATTTAGCCAGTCCGCAACGGCGGCTAAAGGCGGTGATTTGGGTTGGGTTATGGAAGGGCAATTGGCAGCCGATGTCGAACGTGCTCTAACCAACAGCCGCAAGGGCACCGTCACCAAACCTATTAAGACACCCAATGGTATCTACATTTACGCCGTCAGGGGAACTAGGCAAATTGGTGTTGGCCGAACTGTTGAACTGGCCGCCATCAAACAGTTGATCATAGCGATGCCAGCTGACGCCCAGAGCCAAGCTGGGCAACAGGGCCTCGCCAAAGCCTATGGTGTTTCTGAATCTGTGAGAAGCTGTGCTGAATTCGATAATGCTATGGCAACTATCGGAGATCAAGGGACAGAAGATCGTGGCATGGTCGAACTCTCTTCTTTCCCGCCAGACTTAGCCAAATTGCTGTCAGGCCAGCCAATTGGAAAACCCACCCCGCCGATCCCTGCGCCCAATGGAGCTGCAATACTGATCGTTTGTGACCGACAAACACGCACTGAGAACTCTTCTGTAGAACCCGCGAAAATCAAGCGGCAATTGCAAGAAGAACGTCTTTCTGTGTTGGCACAACGTTTCCTACGGGATTTACGCCGCAAAGCCTACATCGATCTTAGGATATGAATGAAGATCTGAAGCCAGCGGCTCTGACGCTCGGTGACCCAGCGGGGATTGCTGGTGAAATTACGATCAAGGCTTGGCAGCAGTTAAAAAACAGTGCGAGCCGATTTTTTCTTGTTGGTGATCCAAGCTACATTGAGCAATCGGCTAACTCACTCGATTTAGACTGCCCAATTGCAACAATTAGCCATCCATCCCAAACTGGTGCGTGTTTCAGTGAGGCACTACCGATTTTGCCGGTGGAGTTGAACGTTCCTGCACGAGCGGGGGTAGGCGACAGTCGTAACAGCGCTGCGATCACCCGATCAATCGAGATCGCTGTTGAGTGCAGCAAGTCTGGTCAGGCGGCGGGCGTGACGACCAATCCGATCAACAAAGCTGTTCTTTATGAGGCAGGCTTTCAGCACCCAGGCCACACCGAATACCTCGCCGAGTTAGCTGGGGAAGATTGCACATCTGTCATGATGTTAGCTTGCGATGCGCTAAAGGTCGTACCACTCACGCTGCACGTGTCTCTCAAACAAGCCATTGAGCAAATCGACCGCCCTCTTCTCATCCAGGTCATTTCCATTGTTCATCAGGAAATGAAGAACAAGTTTGGCATTGAAAATCCAAGAATTGCTGTGTCTGGATTAAATCCTCACGCCGGAGAACAAGGTGCAATGGGGCGCGAAGAGATTGAAATCATCCAACCCGTTCTAAATGATTTATCCAACCAGGGGGTTGATGTTATTGGCCCATTGCCAGCCGACACCATGTTTCACGCTGCTGCTCGAGAAAACTATGACGTCGCGGTTTGCATGACTCACGATCAGGCCTTGATACCCATCAAAACCATTGCCTTTGACGATGGTGTGAATGTGACATTGGGGCTGCCCTTTGTTCGAACGTCTCCAGATCACGGCACTGCGTTCAACATCGCGGGCCATGGAATCGCCAAGCCGAACAGTTTAATCGCCGCTATAAAAATGGCGCACCAGTTGCACCGCGGAACACAAAGCTAATGAGCACTGACTTCCCTGATCTTCCGCCTTTGAAAGATGTCATTCGCGAGCACGGCCTCCTCGCCAAGAAGAGCCTTGGTCAAAACTTCCTGATGAACCCATCCGTGACCGACTACATTGCTGGTTCGGCTGGAGATCTGACGAAGGGAACCGTGGTTGAAGTTGGGCCAGGACCCGGTGGCCTCACCCGCAGCCTGTTACGAGCGGGCGCTAACAATCTGGTCGCGCTTGAGAAAGATGAGCGCTGCGTCAACGCCCTTCATCAGCTATCGCTCGCTTTTCCAAACCGACTGACAGTTTTAGAGCAAGATGCACTCACATTCGACTACAGCAGCCTGGGCGATAGCCCTGTCATCATCGTGGCTAATCTCCCCTACAATGTCGCTACAACCCTCCTTATTGGATGGCTGAAGCTCATTGCTGACAAAGCTCTGCCCATCCAAAGCATGACGTTGATGTTTCAGCGCGAAGTTGGCCAACGAATAACAGCCTCACCCGGCTCGAAAAGTTACGGCCGCTTGTCAGTGTTATGCCAGTGGCTCTGCGATACTTATTCGGTTTGTGAGCTGCCGCCATCAGCCTTCACACCGCCACCAAAGGTCCATTCGACAGTGGTTGGCTTTAAGCCGTTGGCGGAACCCCGCTTTAACACCACCCTCAAGAGCCTTGAAACAGTCACTGCTGCTGCCTTTGGTCAAAGGCGGAAAATGCTTCGCCAGAGCCTTAAAAAGTTAGATGTCGAGTTGGAGACCTTGTTAGCTGAAGCGCAAATCGCTGGTACCCGCCGTCCTGAGGAACTATCGATACAGGAATTCGGCCAGCTTGCCTCAACCTATGAAAGCTTAGCCGTTTGAATGTGCGGTTGCTTCAGAGCGAAGAGCCGAAACAAAGTCATTGATCCCCGGCTGCCTTTGTCGACGTAAGCGCTCTGCCGTCAAAATCGCTTTTACCGAAGCAAGTGTTTCCTCAAGATCATCGTTGATGACAACGTAATCATACTCGGCACAGTGGCTCATTTCATCGGAAGCTTTCGCCATCCGGCCAGCAACCACTTCGTCACTGTCCTGCGCGCGGCTCTTCAATCGCCGTTCCAGTTCTCTTAAGGATGGCGGCAAAATAAACACCCTCACTAGGTCAGATGCCGCTTGCGCCTCAACCTGTTGTGTGCCCTGCCAATCAATATCAAACAGGACATCCTTACCACTGGTCAGCTGATCGTTCACCGGCCCCTTTGGGGTTCCATAGTAATTGTCAAACACACGCGCATGTTCCAGCAGGTCGTTTGCCGCCTTCATTTCTTCAAATCGAGGGATATCGATGAAATGATAGTCTTTGCCGTCGACTTCGCCAGGTCGGGGCGGACGCGTCGTTACAGAAACTGATAGGACGACATCATCATCATCTTGTAACAACCGCAGCGAAATCGTTGACTTGCCTGCGCCTGATGGTGACGATAAAACAAAGAGCATTCCTCTGCGTTTAATGTCACGACGTAACTCAGAGGGGCGTTTTTGAGGGGCATTACTCAATGTTCTGAACCTGCTCTTTAATTTGATCGATGACGGCTTTTAGGGCGAGGCCCACTTCTGTCAATTTCTTATCCGCAGCTTTGGAACAAAGCGTGTTCGCTTCTCGGTTAAATTCCTGGCAAAGGAAATCAAGCTTGCGACCAACAGGATCAGGAGATGCCAACAAGGCGAAACCTGCGGTAATATGACTGCGCAGCCGGTCCAATTCTTCTCTGATGTCCGCCTTGGTTGCAAGAATTGCGATTTCTTGGGCAATTCTTTCTTCTGGAACAGGTGGCGTCTCTGTCATCAGCTTTGTCAACTGCTGCTCAAATCGCGCGCGCACGGTTGCAGGTACCGTGTCCGCCAAAGCTTCGGCCTGCTCAACGAGCTCAGAGACTTGAGTGAAAAGACCGCCAAGAACCTGCCCTATTCTTTGCCCCTCGTCATCCCTAGCCTCTGAAAGAGCTGAGAAGGTGTCATCAAGAGAACTGAGGAGCGATGCCATCGTCTCATCCGTTAACAGATCCGATGGCGCGCTTTGACTTTCCGCTGATTCAATAACGCCGCGAATTGAAAGCAACGACAATGCCGAGGGGCGGATGCCATCATTCTCTTCACAGAAGTCCTGCAACTGTTGTATTAAATCGCGATTAACCGAAAGTGACTGTTCAGTTTCTAGTCTGTCCACAGCTAAAGAGAGTTGAATGTTACCTCGTGAAAAAGCTTTGCTGGCTTTACCTCGAATCTCAGCTTCCAATTTTTCGAAACCATTTGGTAACCGAAACCTAACGTCAGCTGATTTACCGTTGACAGACTTGGCTTCCCAAACCCACGACAGTTGTCCTTCACTGGCTTGATGGCGTGCAAATCCGGTCATCGAAGCTGTTGATATCGTTCGTTCTGTTTTTTCGCTCATGAAAACAATTTAACTCAGTTATCTGGAAAATGAAAATTCTACAGACGATCATTAGGTAAATTTGTTATCAACGCGGGTGCAATATGGGAACCATTAAGTGCTTGAATACAACTCTATCTTTATAACTGGTGCCTCCAGTGGAATTGGCGCTGCATTAGCGCTGAGTTACGCCAAACCCTCCGTCGCTTTATGGCTGTGCGGACGAGATCTCGTCCGGCTTTCTAGCGTCGCTGAGGCCTGCAGAGCGCAAGGCGCGGCGGTGGAGACGAAACAAATTGATGTCGCCGTTCAGGCAGACATGGAAAGATGGATAGAGGCTTGCGATGCCCAGGCCGCGCTTGATCTAGTCATCGCTAATGCAGGTGTGAGCTTAGGCCCCACTGCGAGATCGATTGAAGATCGTGAAAAATTCAACGATCTGCTATCGGTCAACATCGTTGGTGTTTTAAACACGGTTTATCCGGCATTGGATGTGATGAGCAAACGGCGGCATGGCCAGATTGCCTTGGTTAGTTCGCTCTCAGGCTATTTAGGCATGCCAACGGCTCCTGCCTACTCAGCAAGCAAAAACTTCGTTAAGTCATGGGGTACAGCCATCGCACCTCACGCAAAAGCGCAGGGTGTTTCCGTTTCGGTGATTTGTCCAGGTTTCGTCAAAAGCGGGATCACGGACAAGAACAAATTCCCCATGCCCCTTTTGATAACTGCTGAAAAAGCAGCCAAGATTATCACCAGAGGCCTTAGAAAACGCGAGCTGATCATTACGTTTCCATTTCCGCTGAGGCTAATTGTTTGGTTGATATCTATAATGCCGGCTTGGCTAGCGAACAAACTAATGGAAGGATTACCGAAGAAAAATTAGTCTAATTGCTCTTCTGGGACTTTCTAAACGCACGCCACTTCTTGACTGCACGGTTATGTTCTTTCAGGGTTTTGCTGAAAGTATGCCCACCCGTTCCGTTTGCAACGAAGAATATATATTCAGTCTCCGCGGGGTTTAGAACGGCCTTGATCGCCTCAATTCCAGAATTGGCAATCGGACCAGGAGGAAGTCCAGCATTCAAATAGCTGTTGTAAGGGTTTGGCTTTTTCAGATCTTTCGTCAACAGTCGACGGCCCAGCGGTCCGTGCCCGCCGGTAATCCCATAGATCACGGTTGGATCTGCCTGCAAACGCATCCCGATACGCAGACGATTGGTATAAACGGATGCAACGACATCACGCTCACTGCCAACCCCAGTCTCTTTCTCGACAATCGATGCTAGAATGAGTGCTTCTTGCTTGGTTTTAATCGGCAGATTTTCAGCACGTGTTTCCCAAAGGGAATCAATGGTGTCCGACAGGTCTTTTGCCATACGGTCCAGGATCGACTGGCGGGTTGCATTCAATTGAAAATGATAGGTTTCTGCCAGGAGGCTACCTTCTGGAGGTAGGCGATCGATTTCGCCGGTCAAGCCCTGTGTCGCATTTAAGATCTCAACAACTTCCCATGACGTTCGCCCTTCAGGGATTGTTACTTTACGCGAAATGGCTTTGCCTTTAGACAAAATATTGATCGCTTCTTCAGCACTAACCTTTGCTGGGAACAAGAATTCGCCAGCTTTTAGATTTCCACCTACTTGCTTTATACGCACAGCAATTTTGAAGAAATTGGCGTTGTCGATAACGCCTTCTGCCTGGAGCCTTTCCGCGATTCGATCAACATTGGACCCTCTGGCAATAACAACAGCTTTGTCCTGCTTGAGAGGGCCTTCAGATGCGAACCAAGTCATTGCCCAATCGCTGACACCCGCTACGGCAACAGCGCCGAGAGACAAAAGAACCAACAAGGTAACGAGTAAGCGTATCACAAGGACCATCGCCTTTCAGATCGCCTTTCCGGCAGTCAGTTAACGGAAGCTTCGGAAAACCAAACTAGCGTTTGTTCCACCAAATCCGAATGAATTAGACAAAGCAACATCGACCTTACGCTCTTTAGCAACCAATGGGACCAAATCAATTTGATCAGGTGAGCAGCCTTCATCCGGATCATGGAGATTCAGCGTCGGTGGAATAACACCCGTTTGGATGGCCTTAATCGCAAAAATGGCCTCCACGCTACCAGCAGCACCTAACAAGTGACCGATGGCGGATTTTGTCGAAGACATTGATGTTGATTTCATGCTGTCACCGAAAAGACGCTTCACAGCATTAAGTTCGATCAAATCACCCAGAGGCGTCGAAGTGCCATGCGCATTAACATAGTCAACTTGTTCTGGGGTAACTTGCGCGCGTTTGAGAGCAGCAGACATCGAACGGAAACCGCCGTTGCCATCTTCGGCAGGTGCAGTGATATGGTGCGCGTCACCTGACAAACCGTACCCTGTCACTTCCGCGTAGATCTTAGCACCGCGGGCTTTAGCATGTTCTAGTTCTTCCAGGATAAGGACACCAGCGCCTTCACCCATGACAAAACCATCACGGCCTTTATCCCAAGGGCGGGAGGCTTCTTCAGGACTGTCGTTGTAAGATGTCGAAAGCGCGCGTGCAGCAGCAAAACCCGCAACGCCCAATCGTATGATTGCACTTTCGGCACTACCCGCTACCATGACATCCGCATCGTCCAAAGCGATCAAACGAGCCGCATCACCGATAGCGTGGGCACCTGTTGAACAAGCTGTGACGACAGAGTGATTAGGGCCCTGGAAACCATAGCGAATTGATACTTGGCCACTGATCAAATTAATCAACAGTGATGGGATCATAAAGGGAGAGATGCGCCGAGGCCCTCTCTCATGCAACGTCATCGCTGCTTCAGTCATTGTCTCCAAGCCGCCAATACCACTCCCGATTAACACCCCAGTGCGGTAACGATCTTCGTCACTTTGGGGTACCCAACCAGAATCGATAACAGCCTCTTGAGCAGCAGCCATACCGTACAGAATGAACTGATCAATCTTTCGCTGCTCTTTCGGCGGCAAGACATCTTCTGGATTAAAAGTGCGCCCAGAACCATCACCAATTACGACTTTACCACCAATTTTTGCAGGCAAATCAGATGTATCGAAATTATCGATTTTCCGAATACCTGATTTACCGGCAACCAAGCGGTCCCAGACTGGACCAACACCAAACCCCAAAGGAGTTAGTGCGCCCATTCCCGTAACAACGACTCTACGCATAAATTCTTCCAGAAGATTAATCTAACTGTGAGCCCGATTAAATCGGGCTACTTAGTTAATTAGGCGTCGCCGTTTTCCGAAATGAAGGAAACAGCATCATTCACTGTTACGATCTTTTCAGCTGCATCATCAGGAATTTCAATTCCAAACTCTTCTTCGAAAGCCATTACCAGCTCAACCGTGTCCAAGCTATCAGCGCCTAGATCGTCGATGAAGCTTGCTTCAAGAGAGACTTTTGAATCATCCACACCGAGATGCTCAACGACGATTTTCTTTACACGATCTGCTACATCACTCATTTGACTTCTTTCCTTAAGTTGGTGGCTGTGTTCAATCACAGCCCTCATAATAACTTCCGTTTTCGTCCTCTTCCAGAGGAGGAGCCTGCATAGTCATCTGCAGCCTATATGAAAACGCTACCAATAGCCGCGGCTCTTAGCACGCGTCAACGCCTTTGCCAACGCTCCTCTACAAAAATTTTGTTCTAAGGAGCTAAGCAGTTAGATCATTGCCATTCCACCGTTAATATGGAGCGTCTGGCCAGTCACGTAACTGGCCTCCTCACTAGCTAGATAAACAACACCCGCAGCGATGTCATCCACGCTGCCCAATCGTCCGGTAGGTACGGCTGTTAGCAACTTATCTTTTTGTTGATCTGTCAAGACGTCAGTCATCGCTGTTTTGATAAACCCTGGCGCCAAAGAATTAATCGTAATGCCGCGGGATGCAACTTCTTGAGCCAAAGACTTTGACATGCCGATCATGCCTGCTTTTGACGCTGCATAGTTAGCTTGCCCAGCATTTCCGGTCACGCCAACGATAGAGGTAATGTTGATGATACGACCAAACCTGCGCTTCATCATTCCACGCAAAACAGCACGTGTCAGGCGGAATACAGAGCCAAGATTCACTTGAATCACCTCATCCCATTCTTCGTCTTTCATACGCATGCCGATGTTGTCGCGCGTTAGGCCCGCATTGTTGACAAGAATATCAATGGATCCCAGAGCAGCTTCGACATCCTGGATCAACTTTTGACCTGCACCGTCTTCACCAAGATCGCAAGGGAAGAACTGAGTGTCGCCACCCATTTCTTTAGCGAGACTCTCAAGCACATCAGCTTTGCGTCCCGTCAAGGCAACTCTGGCCCCTTGCGCCTGGAGAGATTTAGCAATTGCTTCACCAATACCACCAGTTGCACCGGTTACGAGTGCGGTTTTACCCTCAAGATTAAACATGCCTTTAGTCCTTCTTACTGTCGCTCGTTATCGATCAGACAACAGAGCCCTATAATGTTTTTCTAACGGGCCAAAAATGCGTCAATGTCAGTGGAAGAATTAAGGGCTGCACCGCTTAGTTCTCTAACAATACGTTTGGCAAGACCCGAGAGTACTTTCCCTGCTCCAACTTCAACCAATTCAGTGACGCCGCTGTTTGCCATCGCCTGAACTGATTCACTCCAGCGGACCCGCCCAGTAACTTGGGTGATCAGTTGGCTGCGAATAGCGTCTGGATCTGTTTGAGGTTCCGTTGAAACGTTCGTCACGACTGGCAAACTTGGAACGGAAATAGTTGTAGAAGCCAAAGCCTCAGCCATACGTTCCGCCGCGGGTTGCATCATAGAACAATGGAATGGTGCACTGACGGGTAAAAGAACCGCGCGTTTGGCCCCTGCTTCCTTCGCGGCAACCGCAGCACGGTCGACGGCTTCTTTGGAACCGGACACAACAATTTGCCCCGGCGCATTGTCGTTAGCCACATCACAGACCCCATCGCCAGCCGACGCCTCAGCGACTGCGAGAACCTGGTCGATGTTCAATCCAAGAATGGCAGCCATAGCACCTTCACCAACAGGCACAGCCGCTTGCATCGCCTGTCCACGTAATTTCAACAGTTTCGCAGCGTCGCCAAGCTGCAAAGCGCCAGCCGCTGTCAAGGCTGAGTATTCGCCGAGAGAATGACCCGCAACAAACTTCCCTAGTTCTGCGAGTGATTTACCAGCACCAGCTTCTAAGACCCTGGCGGCTGCAATTGATACTGCCATTAGCGCTGGTTGAGCGTTCTCTGTGAGAGTCAACTCTTCGATAGGGCCGTCAAAAATGAGTGATGTCAGTTTTTGGCCAAGGGCCTCGTCAACTTCTTCGAACACTTGGCGTGCGATAGGCGAAGAATCGTAAAGATCCTTACCCATGCCAACGGCCTGACTGCCCTGACCTGGAAAAACAAATGCGATTGTCATTAGGAATATCTATCCTTTTCGAATAAGAGGCCGACAATGCACAGATTCTACTGTGTTTTTTGCCAATTACCACCTCTATTGGTTAAGGTGTCGCGCTGGTAAGCCTCAATCTTGGGCCTGTCAAGGTTTCCCCGGTTGAGAAGGGTAGGATTCGCGGTTTTCTTGCTTGATTAACAAAGGGAAAGGCCTATAAAGCGCCTGCTCGCAAGCTCCTTGCTGCCTCCTAGCGAGAATACCGGAGTCAGCTATTGAACTGTCAGTTGGACTTGACAGTTTTTCATAACCCGTAAGGAGTCCACATAAATGTCACTATACGAATGCGTTTTCATGGCGCGTCCGGACATCTCGCCTGCCCAAGTAGATGGCTTGATCGAGACGTTCACAAACATCATCACCGAAGGCAGTGGTTCAGTCGAAAAGACCGAATACTGGGGTCTTAGAAACCTAGCCTACCGTGTTAAGAAAAACCGCAAAGCTCACTATGTTCTCCTGAACATCGACTCCCCTTCACCGGCTGTGAAGGAAATGGAGCGCGTTATGGGTCTCAACGAAGACATTCTTCGCACAATGACGCTCCGCGTTGATGAGCTTGAAACAGAACCTTCCGTCGTTATGCGCAACCGTGGCGAACGCCGTGGCCGTCGCGAAGACGAAGAAAGCAACCGCAGCGAAAAGCCAGCGGAAGCTAAATCTGAAGAAAAAGAAGGGACCGAATAATGAGACCAGCATCTGGTGGCGCTCGTCGCCCTTTCTTCCGCCGTCGCAAATCTTGCCCATTTTCTGGCCCAAATGCTCCAGCAATTGACCACAAAGATGTCAAACTGCTTCAGCGTTATGTTTCAGAGCGTGGTAAGATCGTTCCTAGCCGCATCACAGCGGTATCAGCAAAGCAACAGCGCAAGCTGGCTAAAGCAATCAAGCGGGCACGTGTTCTTGCACTCCTGCCATACGTGGTGAGGTAAGGTCATGCAAGTTATCCTACTCGAAAGAATTGAAAAGCTCGGCCTACTTGGTGACGTTGTTAACGTTAAGCCTGGTTTTGCTAGAAACTACCTCCTTCCACAAAAGAAAGCTCTTCGTGCGACAAAGTCAAACGTAGACGCTTTTGAAGCACAGCGTGCCCAAATGGAAGCTGACAACCTTCAGCGCCGTGAAGAAGCTGAAGCAATGGCTGAGAAGATTAACGGTCTTCAAATCGTTATGACACGTCAGGCTTCTGAAGCCAGCGTGCTTTACGGTTCCGTTTCCGCTCGTGACATTGCTGATGGTGTAACTGCTGCTGGTTTCACGATTGACCGTGGCCAAGTTCCAATTGATCGTCCGATCAAAACTTTGGGCATTCATGATGCACGTATCCGCCTTCACCCAGAAGTTTCGACTTTTGTGAAGGTCAACATCGCGAAAACTGTCGATGAAGCTGAATCACAGTGGCAAGCAAGCCTTGCGCCTGTCGTCGAAGAAGCTCCAGTTGTTGAAGAAGCGCCCGTAGTAGAAGAAGACGCACCTGCTGTTGAAGAAGCTGCTAGCGAAGAAGAATAAGTTCTTTTAAGCGACTTTAGTTTAAGGCCTGGGCTTTTGCCTGGGCCTTTTTCGTTTCCCTCAATTCTTTGTCCCTTATTCACCTTATTCACCTTATTCACAGGTAATAAGAGATAGTCTTACCTTCTTCGGACCTGTTATAACCGACTCCATGGCAGCACCACTCGATAATATAGCAGTCCTCCCTGGGGCTGAGAACGTGAACGACGAACATAGTCGCACTCCCCCTCACAACTATGAGGCTGAGGCCGCCTTGTTGGGCGCTATCCTCGCGAACAACCAGGCTTTGGAGAAGGTTAGCGATTTTCTTAGGGCCGAGCATTTTGCAGAACCAGCTCACGGTCGTATCTTTGCCGCTATTACCAAGCTGATCGACCGTGGTCAGATCGCAGATTCCGTCCAGCTCGCTCACTACTTCAACGATGACGAGGCTTTGAAAGAAGTTGGTGGCTCCTCTTATCTTGCTGAACTCCAATCTTCTATTGTCTCAATCATCAACGCTGCTGATTACGGAAAAACGATCCACGACCTGCACCTTCGCCGCGAACTGATCGCACTGGGCGAAGAAATCGTTAACGAAGCCTTCACGCTGGACATCGATAACGCCGCTTCACAACAAATCGAAATTGCTGAATCACAACTTTTCAATCTCGCTGAGCATGGCGAAACAGAAAGCGGTATTCGCAAATTTTCTAACGTGTTGTCGGAAACCATGGTCATGGCCCAGGCTGCGCACAAACGTGACGGCCAGATGGTTGGTTTGTCCACTGGCCTCCATGACCTAGATCACCTCCTGGGTGGACTACACCGTTCTGACTTATTGATCATTGCCGCCCGTCCTGCGATGGGTAAAACAACGCTCGCCACCAACATCGCGTTCAATGCGGCCCGTAACGACAAAGCCGTCGTAGCTTATTTTTCTTTGGAAATGTCAGGTGAACAGCTGACCACTCGTATGCTTTCTGAACAAGCAGCTGTGCCATCGGAGAAGATTCGCCGTGGCGAACTCTCCAACGACGAATTCCAAAAGGTCGTGACCGCCAGCCGCGACCTGGAAGACATCACATATTTTATTGATGACACACCGGCCATTCCGGTCTCGACACTCAGAACAAGAGCCCGCCGCCTAAAACGTCAAAATGGCAAGCTCGACCTAATCTTAGTCGACTATTTACAGCTAATGCGTGGAACCGTGGGCGGCAAGGGGCTTGAAAACCGCGTTCAGGAAATCTCTGACATTACACGTGGTTTGAAAGCAATTGCGAAAGAATTGGACGTCCC
Organism: uncultured Alphaproteobacteria bacterium; assembly: GCA_905480575.1. Classification (GTDB taxonomy): domain Bacteria; phylum Pseudomonadota; class Alphaproteobacteria; order UBA7985; family CAJQQZ01; genus CAJQQZ01. The sequence goes on from CAJQQZ010000046.1 coordinate 47,648, forward strand.
CGTCATTGCATTGTCACAGCTGTCCCGCCAAGTCGAAAATCGTGAAGACAAGCGCCCACAACTGGCTGACCTTCGTGAATCAGGTTCTATTGAGCAAGATGCTGACTCTGTTATGTTCATCTACCGTGAGGAATATTACCTTCAGAAAGCCGAACCGATGCAAAAGCCGGAAGAGTCCGAGATTAAATTCCAAGAACGCTATGCCGAGTGGCAAGCACGTTGCGAAGAAGTCTACGGCCTGGCGAAGGTCATTGTTGCTAAACAAAGACACGGTCCAACGGGCGATGTTACCCTCACATTTGATGGCGCTACGACACGTTTTGCTAGCTATAAGCCAGCCGATCAATTGCCGGAGCAAACCTACTAACCCAGTACTATTCTAATTTGATACTAGTCTAATCTAACACACGGGTCCGAACCTTGGCTAACAACCACTTTGACGCCTATGCGCCTTCACAATTGCTTATTGATTTGGGCGCAATTCAGCGAAACTATAGACGCCTTTGCCAGGAATTCGGCTCAGTGGAGTGTGCCGCCGTTGTTAAAGCCAACGGCTACGGACTAGGATCGGTCAAAGTTGTTGAAACTCTGTTGGCCGCCGGTGCTAAGAATTTCTTTTTTGCCCATCTCGCCGAAGCGCTTGAAGTTAGAGACCACATATCTGAAGGCAACTTCTACGTTTTCAACGGCCTCGGCCTGAACGAAGAAAAGATCTTTCTTGATCATAACATCATCCCGGCGCTTAACGACCTTGGACAACTAAAAACCTGGAATGACTTCGCTAGACAGCGAAACACTGCGCTCCATGCAGCCCTTCATATCGACACTGGAATGTCTCGTTTAGGGCTATGTCAAAATGAGGTCCAGCAACTGATTGACGTCCCTGAAGAATTCAAAAAACTTGCTGACCCGTTGGTTCTTTCTCACCTTTGCAGCGCGGACGAAATTAACCATCCGTCGAATATGAGCCAATTGATTGAGTTTCGCCAAGTAACCGCGAAGCTACCCAAGGCACGCCTCAGCCTTGCCAACTCATCTGGCACCTTTAGAGGCAGAGATTTCCATTTCGATTTGGGCCGTCCAGGCGTCGCTCTTTACGGCGTCAATCCAACCCCTGAAACCTACAACCCTATGGAACCAGTGGTCACAGTTCAATGTCGTATTCTCCAAACCAGAACGATCCCTGCGGGACGCTCTGTTGGTTACGGCTGCACCTACATTTCCGACAAAGAAACAAGAGTAGCCACGATTGCGATTGGTTACGCCGACGGATATTTGAGAGTACGAGGCAACAAATCGTCAATCATCATCAACGGCACCAAAGCCAATGTCATCGGCCGTGTTTCCATGGATACTGTAACCGTTGACGTCACTGACTTCAGCGAGGAAGAGGTCCACGCTGGTGCTTATGTCTCAGTGATTGACTCTGTTCATGACATCGATAAACAGGCTAAAGAGGTTGGAACTATTGGCTATGAAGTCCTGACCAACCTTGGTCGCCGGTACCGAAGAATCTATCAGGAGCCAAGCTAGGTATGGAACCATTACGCCGTTTAGGTGAAGCAACACTCGCTCTTTTCACCGCTGTTGGGCGGTTGAGCCTCTTTGCTGCCAGCGGCATCTTTCATATCTTCAAGCCTCCGTTCCGCGGGAAGATCGTTTTGCACCAAATGGTGGAAGTCGGGTTCTATTCTTTGCCAGTGGTCGGGCTGACAGCGATCTTTACGGGTATGGTACTCGCCCTACAATCCTATACCGGTTTTGCTCGTTTCTCTGCTGAAAGTGCGATCCCACAGGTTGTTGTCGTCTCGATCACCAGGGAACTTGGCCCTGTGCTCGCTGGTTTGATGGTCGCTGGTCGTGTCGGCGCTGCTATGGCAGCGGAGATTGGTACAATGCGTGTCACAGAACAATTGGACGCGCTCAAAACCCTATCAACCAACCCCATGTCTTTCTTGGTGGCTCCGCGGTTGCTGGCTGGTCTGATCACACTGCCTTTACTGGTTGCCGTAGCTGACGTTATTGGTGTCATGGGCGGCTATTTGGTGTCGATCTACAAGCTTGGTTTCAACCCAGCAACCTATCTGCACAACACAATGCAGTTTCTTGAGGTCCAAGACGTCGTTTCGGGCTTAGTCAAAGCTTCTGCTTTTGGTTTCATCGTAACACTGTTGGGCTGTTATCACGGTTATCACTCAAAAGGTGGCGCGCAGGGCGTTGGACAAGCGACAACGAACGCCGTTGTCACAGCCTCCATTCTCATCCTGTGTTCCAACTACCTCATTACTGAACTCTTTTTCTCGAGATGACCATGACCAGTTCAGTAGCCATATCCATACGCAATCTTCACAAGTCTTTTGGCCCCAAGCATGTCTTAAAGGGCATAAACCTGGACGTCGCAACCAATGAATCCTTGGTCATCCTTGGTGGTTCTGGTTCCGGGAAATCAGTCCTGCTTAAGTCAATCCTTGGATTGATAGAACCTGATGAAGGCGAGATCTTGATCGATGGGCAAAACTCTTTGAACATGTCGCGAAGTGACCGCGAAGATCTGATGGCTAAATTTGGCATGTTGTTTCAGGGTGGCGCGCTGTTTGACTCTCTTCCTGTGTGGGAGAACGTCAGTTTTCGCCACCTCATCGTCGATAGTATGGCTAGGGGAGAAGCAAAGCAGTTAGCTATTCAAACCTTAGCCAAAGTTGGTCTGTCAGACGATGTTGCTGATCTTTCGCCATCTGAATTGTCAGGTGGCATGCAAAAACGTGTTGGGCTAGCACGGGCTATCGTGTCCAAGCCCTCAATCATCTTTTTCGACGAACCCACGACGGGCCTTGATCCCATTATGGCCGACGTCATCAACGATCTCATAAGAGGATCTGTCAGCGACTTAGGGGCCACTGCCCTTTCCATCACACACGATATGGCCAGCGCCCGCAAGATATCGGACCGGGTCGCGATGCTTTATCACGGCGAGATTATCTGGCAGGGTCCATCCTCTCAAATGGAGAATTCAGGCAACGCCTATGTCGACCAGTTTGTTCACGGCCGCGCAGAGGGTCCAATAGCCATGCCAGTTCTAAAAGGCTGAGAAGGGAAGCAAGCTGTCACAAATTGTGATTGTTGCAATCTGGCAATTCATAAATCATAAGATCGCAGCAAACTTAATGTGGACAAAAAGTGAACATTTGCTATTCTCATACCTCAGTCACAACCGAATTTTCCACAACAAATGAACTGTTTTGGTTTGGACGCTTCTTTTCTCTATAACGAACACTAGGCGCTAGAATGGCAAAACCAACCAAACTCTTTGTCTGCCAGTCCTGTGGCGCTTCTTTTCCCAAATGGGGCGGTAAGTGCACATCTTGTGGCACATGGGACTCATTGGTTGAAGAATTCCCAAAAGAAGTTGTGCCTGGTGGATTAGGACAATCGAAGAAACCCGCATCTCGGTCAAGCCGCATCGAATTCACCTCGCTCGATGATGCCGCCAAAGAAGTTGTGCGCTGGCCAACTGGCATTGGTGAATTTGACCGCGTGACAGGCGGCGGCATTGTTCCTGGCTCGGCAATCCTTATTGGCGGTGATCCTGGTATTGGCAAGTCAACGTTGCTGTTGCAAGTTGCCGCCATTCTCACTTCAGCAAAAGATAAGAAGCCCCTCAAAGTCGCCTATATCTCTGGGGAAGAAGCTGTCGATCAGGTGAGGCTCAGGGCCTCTCGCCTCGGTGTTGAAAAAGCACCAGTGATGCTAGCTGCGGCAACCTCCGTCAGAGACATCGTCAATTCACTGGATCAATCTGACGCTCCTGATGTTGTTATTATCGATTCTATACAGACGCTTTATTTGGACTCCTTGGATTCCGCGCCCGGTACTGTGTCCCAAGTGCGCGGCTCTGCTCAGGAACTCATTCGGTTAGCCAAAACTCACGGCTTCGCGCTCTTCCTTGTCGGTCACGTAACCAAGGAAGGTACGATCGCTGGGCCCAAAGTGGTCGAACACATGGTCGATGCGGTTCTGCATTTTGAAGGCGACCGTAGTCACCATTTTAGAATCTTGAGGGCAGTTAAAAACCGTTTTGGACCGAGTGATGAGATCGGCGTATTCGAGATGGTCGAAAATGGACTGGATGAGGTTAAGAACCCTTCCGCTCTTTTTCTTGCAGACCGCAACGAGGAAGTTAGCGGTGCCGCCGTCTTTGCTGGCATTGAGGGCACCCGCCCCGTCCTGGTCGAAATACAGGTGCTTTTGTCCCCCTCACCGCTTGGTACACCGAGGCGTTCGGTTGTCGGATGGGACAACAATCGATTATCAATGATCCTTGCCGTTCTTGAAACCCGTTGTGGTTTGTCGTTGGCCGGAAAAGATGTGTATCTCAACGTCGCTGGCGGCCTACGCATACAAGAACCAGCCGCGGACTTGGCCGTTGCGGCGGCAATACTGTCGGCCACGATTGATCATCCACTCGACCAAGAGACGGTATTTTTTGGCGAAGTAGGGCTGTCTGGAGAAATCAGAGCTGTATCTTTGGCCGAAATGCGAGCCAAGGAAGCCGAAAAACTCGGTTTCAAAACAGCCGTAGCCCCAAAGCAGAAGCGGAAAAAGAAGTCATCTAGTCAAACTGAGGCCACTTCTTCGCTGCAAATTAACTCTTTTGTACACTTAAATGACCTCTTGCGTGATCTTGCACGAAAGAAAGCCCCAAAAAAAGACACAGATGTGCTAGACTAATCACATTGAAAGTTTTGGCTGAGGCTTGACCTAAACCGCTGTAATGATTAGACAAGCGCGGTTTGCGCGGAAATGTGTTTTTCCGAAGCCATCTATAGTTTGAGATGATTTGATGGACTCCTTACCCTTTAATATTATTGATGCCGTTGCCATTGGCGCGATTGTTTTATCTGCATTGTTTGCTTATTTCCGTGGTTTCGTCCGCGAAATTTTGTCAATTGCAGCCTGGGCACTCGCCGCTTTTACAACGCTCGCTCTACTGGATTTTAGCCGAGATCTCATTAGCCAGTACGTCCCCATTCCATTGGTGGCTAACGGACTTGCTATTGGTGGCGTTTTCATCATTCTGCTGATTTTGTTTTCCGCGTTGGCCATTCCCCTTTGGTCGTTGATTGGTCATACCGGTCTACGACCTATCGACAGAGCTTTGGGCGTAATATTTGGTTTCCTGCGTGGCGGCCTTCTAGTGATGGCGCTATGGATCGGGTTCGCATGGCTCGTACCAGAAGCCAGCCGTCCTAAGATCATTGAGACGTCGCGCGTTTTACCCTACATTGACGACGGTGCTAAATCATTGGTGGTTTGGGTTAAATCCATGCCGTACGGCTTTATTCAAACCAAAGGCACGCAGGGAATTCTCCAAGAATTAGAGAATGCGCTCAATATTGAGAAGCCTTCGAACGCAGCAACGTTCCAATCGTTGAATAATCCGAAGCCTCTGGTGCCAACAAGTGCGACAGAAACAGCGGGTTATAACAATAGTCAACGCCAAGACCTGAGCCGTCTGCTAAACACCACTCAGCAATAGTTGATATAAGGATCCGAAGCATGACCTTCTTCTCTCCCTTCGCTCAAGACGATGACCGACCCAGAGAAGAATGTGGAATCTTCGCTACCTATAACAACGACGATGCCTTCGCTCATACGGTGCTGGGCCTCCATGCATTGCAACACCGCGGACAAGAAGCTGCTGGTATCGTCTGTTATGACGGCAAGACGTTCAACGCTCACCGTGCCGTCGGCTTAGTTGGCGATAATTTCAATGATCCGAAAGTAGTTGATTTGTTGGTTGGTCCTGCCGCCATCGGGCATGTCCGTTATTCTACTGCCGGTGGATCCGCCGCTCGCAACATCCAGCCGCTCTATGCTGATCTGGACTTGGGTGGTTTCGCAATAGCCCATAACGGCAACCTCACGAATGCGCATATTCTACGCCAAGAACTAACTTCAAAAGGTTCTCTGTTCCAATCAACAGCCGATACAGAAGTCATTATCCATTTGATGGCGCGCAGCCTACGTCGCCATCGCATCGACCGTCTCGTTGAGGCTTTGTCTCAAGTTGAGGGTGCCTATTCCATCGTTGCACTCAATGAAAAAATGGTCATAGGCGTTCGTGACCCCTTAGGTGTGCGCCCCTTAGTTATCGGCAAAATTGGTGAATCTTACATTCTAGCCTCTGAAAGCTGTGCCCTTGATATCATGGGCGCTGAATTCATCCGCGATGTTGAACCTGGTGAAGTGGTCATCTTGGATTCCGATGGCCTTCACAGCCGTTTCCCTTTCCCGAGGTTGAAGCCCCGCAGCTGTATTTTTGAGTACCTCTATTTCGCGCGACCCGATTCTGTCATGGAAGGTGTTTCTGTGTATGAATCGCGCAAACGCGCAGGCGAAGAACTGGCGAAAGAAAGTCATGTTCCAGCCGATGTCGTCGTGCCTGTTCCGGATTCAGGTGTCCCCGCTGCCCTCGGCTATGCGAACCAAGCTCAGATTCCGTTCGAACTCGGTATCATCCGCAACCATTACGTCGGCCGTACCTTCATTGAACCAACGCAACAGATCCGCCACTTAGGCGTAAAGCTGAAGCACAACGCCAACTCAGCAAGGTTGAAGGGCCAACGTGTCATCCTGGTCGATGATTCAATCGTTCGCGGCACGACATCGATCAAAATCGTTGAAATGGTAAGAGCAGCTGGCGCAACCGAAGTACACATGCGTATCGCCGCTCCACCAACAGCTAGCCCTTGCTACTATGGTATCGACACACCAGAAAAGAATGAGCTGCTGGCTCATAAAATGCCCGGTAGTGAAATGGCTGCCCATATTGGTGTCGACAGTTTGGCATTTATTTCCGTTGATGGTCTCTATCAGGCCGTAGCGGGTACGAAACGAGACAATGACAGTCCACAATACTGTGACGCCTGTTTCACTAACTCCTATCCCACGCGCCTGAGCGATAAAGAAGAGAAGAGGTCAGCCCCTCAACTATCTCTCCTTTCGGAAACTGCCTAAGGCCCCGCCTTGAAATGTTACTCCGTTTAACCAGTGGTCTCTTTGCTCTAGCCTTTGCATTGCTACTTGCCCAAGTTCCAGGATTTTTTGCGGAAAAGCAAAATCAACTGAACCAACGAGATGCTCTGCTAATAGACAAGATTGCCGTCTTCTCGGAAACGGCGGCTTCGACTGGTATGGCTCTGCCTCAATTTGTTCAGTCACTCCAAAGCCATAATGACGATGCTATCCGTGCTCAGGGTATTGAGATCGCCAGGACTTTGGAAAACCAAACAAGAGTTAAAGAAAGTCTAGAAGCCTTTTCTGCCGCAACACCAACGTCAAAACTCGCTTTGCTCCTTCTGTATCACCGTACTTTGAACAATCTGCCATTGGAGCGCGATCAACTGTTTCAGTTGCCGAAGGACCAGGAAAGCTATTCCTATGGCTTGTTTGGATTCATTGTTGGCATTTTCTTTTTCTCCCTCCTGCTTTTTCTCGGATTGAGTTTGAAAAAGCTCTATAAGCTGCGCCAAGCTCGAAAGCTATTGGCGAGCCGGGGTTATGGATAATAGGATTCTTTCGTTAAATGACTAAGCTGCTGGAAAATCGAATTGCTCTCGTCACAGGTGCCTCACGCGGAATCGGAGCAGCCGTCGCCCGTCGTTTCGCTGAGGAAGGTGCTACGGTGGTTGCCACAGCGCGCACCGTTGGCGGCCTAGAAGAACTGGACGATGCGATCCTGGAATCAAGCGGCCAAAGAGCGACACTTGTACCAATGGACCTGCGCCAGTTCGACCAAATCGACAATCTAGGCCACGCTCTTTATGAGCGTTTTGGCAAACTAGACATCGTGGTCGGCAATGCCGGATTCATCTCGGAGCTAACGCCAACCTGGTTGATGGACCCTGATAGCTGGTCACGGATGTTAGATGTGAACCTGACAGCCAACGCACGGCTCATTCGGTCAATGGACCCTCTGTTACGTCAGTCTGAGGCTGGACGTTCCATCTATGTCACATGCGACATGGGCAAAGATCCTAGACCGTTTTGGAGCTTCTATGGAGCAACAAAGGCTGCGCTGGAAAATCTTGTATCGGCTTACGCCGCTGAAATTCAACAATCTTCCATGCGAGTAAACCTGATCAATCCGGGTCCGGTTAGCACAGCCACGCGGTCAAAGGCTTTCCCAGGTGAAGACCCGGCTAATCTAAAAAGCCCCGACGATGTAACAGATGCTTTTGTCCAAATGGCAACCGCGTCGTTTCAAGACAATGCGACCTACGTCAGAGCGCAATAGCGCCTCTTTCTAATTCACTCTGCCGCTGTAAGGGTTCTTGCCCTTTCTCAGGATGTAGCGGATCGGTGTTCCTGGCAGATTAAAATCCTCCCTCATCGCATTCATAAGGTAGCGAGAGTAAGACTCCGGTAGATCAGCAAGCTGGTTCCCGAAAAGAACGAACGTCGGCGGTCTGATCTTCGCTTGGTTCATATAGCGAATTTTCACCCGGCGGCCATTGACCAGCGGCGGTGTATGCTGCTCGAGTTTTTCCTCCAGCCACCTGTTCAACAAAGAAGTACCAATATGCGTACTCCATGTTTCAAACAGGTCAAAAGCTGCCGTCAGAAGCTTGTCCAAGTTCCGCTCATGCAGTGCCGAGATAGTCAACGTCGGTATCCCCCGCACACGAGGTAAGGAAGTCGCCAGTCTGTCATTCAGACGCTGCAGAACTGCCTTGTGCTCATCAACTGTATCCCATTTGTTTACAGCAATGATCAAGGCGCGGCCTTCTTCGATAACACGGCGCGCAATTGTTAGATCTTGTTTGTCGAGCAGCTCATCAGGATCAACCACCAGGATGACGACCTGTGCAAACCGCAGAGCGCGCAAACTATCACTCACCGATAGTTTCTCCACAGAGTCTCTAACTTTGGCTTGGCGGCGGAGACCGGCGGTATCAAACAATCTTACTGTCCGACCGTGGCTTTCAAAAAACACCGAGATCGAATCTCTTGTGAGACCAGCTTGCGGCCCCGTGATCATCCGTTCCTCACCAAAAAGAGCATTCACCAATGTAGACTTACCAACGTTTGGGCGCCCGACAACAGCGATCTGAACGGGCTTGTTAACATCGACCTCAGTATAGATCTTGACGCCTTCTTCATCTTGATCTTGGCTGTCCAATTCCATTTCTGGCTCGTCGGAGGCTTCGATTTCCTCAGGCTCGTCATCGAGCCATTTTTCAAATAGCTCGAACAGCTCCGGCATACCTATGCCGTGTTCAGCCGAAATCGACATGGGTTCGCCCATCCCTAGGGAGAAGGCTTCCAAATACCCAGGGAATGCCGCGTTGCCTTCGTGTTTGTTCGCCAGGACTGTTACGTCCTTACCGGTCTTTCTTATCCATTGTGCAAAGTGTTCATCGGCCGCTGTCAGGCCGGCGCGGGCATCAATAACAAAAAGCACATGATCAACAGAGGCGATCACGCTTTCTGTGCTGATCCTCATCTTCCCTTCGATCGACTCATCGAAGCTTTCTTCCAAACCAGCCGTATCAATGAGTGTGAACTTCTTGCCGTCAACTGAGACTTCGCAATCGCGCCAATCTCTGGTGACACCCGGTCGGTCGTGGACAATGGCAAGTTTCCTACCAGCCATACGATTGAAAAGCGTCGATTTACCAACGTTGGGACGTCCAACGATTGCTACTGAAACCATAAGAATTTGACCTACAGGCTTTCGCAATTACTCGAAGCGAGTGAAGCGTGAAACCTCTGCTTAATTAGTTGAAGGATCGGCGATTTGTATTTCTATGATGATTCATCGAAAATAAAAACCGCTTTAACGATATGCGATAAGGCGACCGTTTTCGTTGAGTATCAAAAGCGTGTTGTTAACGACGATCGGAGAAGTGACAACAGCGGTGCCGAGCTTTTCAATACCGATCACTTTCCCACTGTAGGGAGAGACATAAGCCATCAAACCATGGGAAGAGGCCAAAACCAATTTGTTGCCAGCTAAGACCGGCCCATACCAAGTAATAGCCCTTGTTTTTTGGCGGTTTTCAAACTTACTGAGTTCTCTCACCCAACGTGCGACACCCGTCGTTCTTTCAAGCGCAGCCATGCGTCCTTGAGCGGTAATGACGAATACATGGTCGGGACCGACTGCCGGTGACTGTTGCCCGCCAACTTCAGATTCCCACACCTGAACACCACGCAAGAAGTCAAACGCAGCCATCCGGCCAGCGTGACTTAACACAAAAGCAAAGTTCCGATCGATAACAGGGGCTGCCTTCACCGCAGAAATCGTCGACAGCAGTGCCTCCGACCCACCACCGAATGGAGAGAGGCTGTCGCTCCAGAGAACCCTGCCTGTTTCAGCGTCCAAAGCCAGCACCTCACCAGAGCTGAGGCCGACCAAGACTGTGTTTCCATGAACCGCTGGCGATGAACCGCCTAACAATGAGGTCTGAGACTTTGCCCCTTGATGTTTCCAGACCTCTTTGCCATCGATCACATCAAAGGCCAGCACTTGGTTATCTATTGTCACGACAAATACGAGCCCACCAGACACAGTGGGTGCTGCTCTAGAAGGTGCAGGAAGTGGTTTTCTCCAACGTCCCGCTCCTTCGCGAGCCGACAAAGAATGAATTTCCGCAAAACCAGTGGTGATGAACAAAGCGCCTTTGAAATAGGCGATGCCGCCGCCGAAGTAACCATCACGCTCTGAAAGAGGAACTAGATCACGATTCCAGTAGGACTTGCCATTAGCCAAATTAAACGCCGTCACTTTAGACGTGGCATCCATGGTGAAAACAACATTGTTCTTCACAATTGGCTGGGCCACTAACTTGCGACGCTTCGTTGAGCCTCGACCGATGGACGCTGACCAGGCCACTTTCGGCTTGTCTCTCAGGTTTACGTGATAAACACGATGCTGTGGATTGCCGCCTTCGTGTGTCCACTCTGTATTTGTATAGGGCTTAGAAAGGACAACAGGCTTTGCCCCCTCTCCTTGATCGCTGCCGTCTGAGGCCGTTTTAAATGCCTTCTCTCGCTCTCCGGGAAGAATTTCTTCTTTAGTACCAAAGCCAGAAAAATCACTGAAATCACGGTAACTGTCAACGAAGGCTTCACAGGAAGACAGAAACAAAGCAACAATAGCGAAAACTATGAGGTGAGCGTTGCGCAACGTCTGTTCTTCCTTCTAATCTGGCTGCTTAGTTGATGCTGAGCGCTGTCAAATATTCGCTTGCACGGGCCTTCATTTGCCCAGGCAGATCGTCTAGCTTTTCCAACTCACCAAACAAGGTTTTAGCCTTCTCAACATCACCAGCGCGAATGGCCAACAAAGCGGTCATTTCGAGTGCCGCGAAACGGAAAGGTTTCCCTTCGCTAGTGAGTGGTGACAAACGGTTGCTCAACACTTCAGCATCGCCCGTATCGAGCTGTTGCATCACTGAGAACACAGTTGCCAACTCACGGTACAAACCATCAACCTTAGTGTCGTTAGCGACTTTGTCATAAACGGCAACCGCATCTTCGGTGTTGCCGAGATTAATGAGAGATTTTGCACGCTCAAAACTGGCCAACATAGCGTAGGAGTCAGATGTATCAGCTACTCTTGCTAAAGCCTGGGCTGCTCCTTCCTCGTCGCCTTGATTTCTAAGTTCTACGGCTTGAGCAAATTGCTGACTGCGCTCTTCGACCTTACGTTCTTCGTATTCCATCCAGCCGTAATAGCCAGCGGAGCCAATAATAACGGCCCCAATCAATCCGAGAACATAAGCGCCATAACGTTTCCACCACTGGAAAACCTTATCCTGCTTAATCTCTTCGTCGATTTCATTTAGGATATCAACCACAGCCCGTGTTCCTCGCGAGTCTAGAGTCCAAAAATCACTTGTAACAATAGTGAGGTCTAAGCCTCAATTTTCTACTACCAAACGCCGGTTTATTATCTCTTTTTGCAGTCCGGCACCATAGCGAAAAGTCCCAGAATGTAAGATTAGGGGGCATAAAGCACTTAAACATCCCAAATTTATGGCAAAAGACTGGACGCAGGGCGATTTTGCCATAAAGTTTACGAACACTTTCGAAATTCGGCGCGCACGCTACCCTATGTCAAACGTCTATTCCTTAGAGCAGTTCAAAAAGAGCAAACGAGGTAAAACGAACAAAGCTATCTTTTTTGATAAGAAGGAGCTCGGCCAGTTATTGAATGTTTACAGCCGACAAGTCGCTCAGGGAATTTGGAAAGACTATGCCATTGATCAATTGCCTGGTCTCGTTGTTTTCTCGATTTTTAAGAATGCCCACGAACATCCAATCTACACAATCGTGAAGCAAGTCCATCCCAGCGGCAAAGGCCGCGAGTATCTGGTCCATGCAGGTGCGAAGCAACTCTCAAAGAGCGATCAACTCTCAAATGCCCTCAGAGTCTTAGAAAAGAAGACAATTTTGGCATAAATTCGAATTTTTCTTCGAATCCAGTGAAGATAATCTTTGATTTATCGTTATATTTGTTTATGTTAGCGTCTATTGCTGCCATCGTTTATTAAGATGTGCTTGCTGATTTTAGAGTTAAGGAATTCAAAATGAAGCGTTTAGTGCTGTTTTCAAGCATTGCCGCCTTGTCATTTGGCCTCGTAGGGTGTGGTTCATTTAAGGCCACAGACAAGATTTTGGTCAATGAACAAGTCCAAGCAAAACCAGTCGTTATACGTCAACCTGTTCGTCTCGTCCGTCAACAACCCGTTCGGATTCAGCGCGTTATCCAACGTGTCGAAGTGCCAAGACAGGTAGTAGTTCAGCCAACAACGGTCCAGGTGACACAACCTGTTGTCAAACAACAAGCTCAAACAATCCAGCTTCGCTATTTAAATCGCGTCTCAGTGATGCGTATCCAGCGTGCTTTGCAGCTAAAAGGATTTAACCCAGGTCGAATCGACGGGGTTTACGGAGTTCGAACCGCCAGTGCTATGGCTCGGTTCCAACGTTCTCAAGGCGAAAGCCGTGGGGTTACAGCATCTACACTCAAGAAATTGGGTGTTATTCTGTAAGATACTTTCAAATTTGTTTTCATTTTCGTTTCTACTTGCCTGCTAGTTTTCTAGCAGGCTTTTTTTTGCTCAAAAGAAGCCGCAAAGAAACGCTGCAGATCTAGTTGATACCGCGCTGGCATTGCATCGCGCTGGCACTGTCTGTATCACGGACAAAGTGTTGTAATAGTGGAATCCTCAAGCAGAACGCCTGTTCTGCGAAGTGAATGATTAGAAAGACCGTGAAATGAATGATCGGACAGAAATCACCGCCCGGCTAGCGAAGCGGCTGAAGGAAGAACGCGCAGCTAAAGGGTTGAGCTTGGATGCATTAGCTAAACTCTCCGGTGTTTCACGCTCGATGCTCTCTCAGATCGAGCGCGGTGAATCAAGCCCGACAGTAGCCAGCCTCTGGAACCTCACGCAAGCGCTGAAGGTGGATTTCTCCAACCTCCTGGATCAGGAGGCGGAGCCTTTACCTTCGATACGCGAGATTGTTTCTGCTGATGTCACGCCAGTAATTCGTAACCGAGCCGCCGGGTGTGAGATCCGCATTCTTAGCCCGGCGGAAGAAGTTGGCGGTAATGAAGTGTACGACATTCGGTTTTCTGCGGGCGCAGCATTAGAAAGCTCTGCTCATAAAAAAGGCTGTGTTGAACATTTGACGGTGATAGACGGCCTTTTGGAAATTAGTTCAGATGAGCAAACGGCCTCTGTTTTCGCTGGTGACACGATCAGATATGCGGCTGACGTGGAGCACACAATTCGCGCTGCAGAACCTGCCCGGGCTTTGTTAATCGTCAAAAACGCCTGATTTCCACCTTAACGGCGCTTATCCGTTATGTTGACATTAGCTCTTTTAGTGGATATCAATCCGTTAAACTGGAGAACGTCATGACAGGTCAATTTCTTAATCACATTTCGGAAACACTAGAGGCAATTGAAGCCGAAGGCCTTTACAAGCGTGAACGGCCGATCGTTTCACCGCAATCGGGACGGATCACCGTCGGGCTAGGAAGCGGCAGCGAGCGCAAGGTGATCAATCTTTGCGCTAACAATTATCTTGGGTTGGCCGATCATCCTCGTCTAATCGCCGCCGCTAAGGGTGCCATGGACGACTATGGTTATGGCATGGCAAGTGTCCGCTTCATCTGTGGCACACAGGATCTGCATCGTGAGTTGGAGCAAGCCCTGGCACGGTTTCTCGGGAAAGACGATGCTATTCTTTTTGCCGCTTGTTTCGATGCCAACGGCGGATTGTTTGAGCCGCTTTTAGGCCCACAAGAGGCGATCATTTCAGACAGTCTAAACCACGCCTCGATTATTGATGGTGTTCGACTTTGTAAGGCACGGCGCTATCGCTTTGCCAACTCAGATATGACAGACCTTGAGGCCAAACTGAAAGAAGCACAGGCGGCTGGTGCCCGCTTCATCATGATTGCCACCGACGGTGTGTTCTCTATGGATGGTTATTTGGCCAATCTGTCAGAAATCACACGTCTGGCACGCCAGTATAACGCCCAGGTTATGGTTGATGATTGCCACGCGACAGGGTTTATGGGACCAAGGGGGGCTGGTACACCGGATCACCATGGTGTTGAGGTTGATATTCTTTCGGGCACTTTGGGTAAAGCTTTGGGCGGTGCTGTTGGGGGATATATCGCCGGACCACAGCCAGTGATCGACTTGTTGCGCCAAAGAGCGCGGCCCTATCTATTCTCGAACTCTCTGCCGCCCGGCGTCGTGGCTGCTGGGATCGAAGCGTTGAAACTGATCACTGAAGGTGACAGCTTGCGGGCTCGACTTTTCAGCAATGCTGCCTATTGGCGCTCTGGCTTGGCCGAACTGGGATTTGAATTGTTGCCCGGCGAACACCCAATAATTCCCGTTATGCTGGGGGATGCGAAACTGAGCCAGGATATGGCGGCACGGCTGTTCGAGTTAGGGGTTTTTGTAACCGGTTTTTTCTTTCCCGTTGTGCCAAAAGGGCAGGCACGAATACGCACTCAAATGAACGCGAGCCTGACACGCGAAGATCTTGACAAAGCCTTGGCCGCTTTTGCAACAGCCGGTCGCGAACTGGGAGTGATTTGATGAGTGAGACCATGAAATGCTTAGTCAAATCCCAGGCAGAAAAAGGGCTTTGGATGGAACAGCGAGAAATTCCAAAAATCGGACCAGATGATGTGTTGATCAGGGTCAAAAAAACTGGCCTCTGTGGAACAGATGCTCATATCTGGAATTGGGATGATTGGTCACAACGCACCGTGCCCGTTGGGCTGGTTACGGGCCATGAATTTGCAGGTGAGATTGTCGAGTTGGGGCAAAATGTGCATGATCTAGAGATCGGTCAGCGCTGTTCCGGCGAGGGGCACCTGATTGGGCACCTTTCTCGTCAGGTACGTGCCGGACGGTTCCATCTTGATCCAGAAACCAGGGGTATTGGGGTCAACGTGGACGGCGCATTCGCCGAATACCTAAAACTCCCCGCATTCAATGTCGTGCCGTTGCCCGACACGATACCAGATGAGATTGGGGCCATCCTCGACCCTTTGGGTAATGCTGTGCATACAGCCTTGTCCTTTGATCTGGTTGGTGAGGATGTCTTGATCACTGGTGCAGGACCAATTGGTGTTATGGCCGCTGCGGTCGCTAAGCATGTCGGTGCGCGTCATGTTGTGATCACGGATGTTAATCAAACACGGCTTGATCTGGCAGCTCAGGTGACCGATGTCGTCACGGTAAATGTCACCACAACTGACTTGTTAGAAGTCACGTCAGGGCTTGGTATGAAGCAAGGCTTTGACGTGGGGTTGGAGATGTCTGGAAACCAAGTTGCTTTTGATCAGATGGTCGAAGCGATGGTCATGGGCGGTCAAGTTGCCATGTTAGGCATCCCCCCAGGGAAATCTCAGGTGGATTGGTCGCGCATTGTCTTTAAGGCTTTGACCATAAAAGGGGTTTACGGCCGCGAGATCTTCGAAACCTGGTACAAGATGATCGCGATGCTGGAAGATGGGCTCGATGTTTCACGCATAATTACTCACCATTTCCCTGCTAACAACTTCGAACAGGGGTTCGCAGCAATGCTGTCGGGCGATTCAGGTAAAGTCGTGCTGGATTGGGCCGTAGGAAGTGAAGAGCGTGAGATAAATATCAGCGCGAGGTAACGCTGTTGTTCTTGGCTCATGGCCCCTATTGTTAGTTGCACTGCTAGGACTTTGGATATTTGTGACGCGTCCCCGAATAGTCGCGTCCTATGAGACTAATATTCAATTATTAAAATCCGCACCGTAAACAGTCTGGCGTACCCGGAATAATCTCCTGCTTTGTGTTAATAATGGCAAGGCGTGAACCTGCCCTGGATCGCCAGGCCTTGCCCTGGGAATACATCAAAAACCCACGTTCACTGGTCGCCCAATGGATGAGTACAACCTTGGAAGCGCCGCCACGATAACCACCGTACCAAAGCGCATTTGCCGGAGGGGTAAGCCCCAAAAGGCTGGCCCTTATTTCATCCATCGTCATTGAGCGACTAAACCAAGCGCGGTACAAGGGAGCACTCACCTGGAAGACTGCATCGTGATATTCTGATGCCGTCGCATAGGCCAGATATCCAAGAGACGTCGAAACAAACTTCGCAATGTTGAAAGATCGTTGATACCCACCTGCTTTGTGAATGTGACGTAATCTCAGTCCTTTGCGGACCTTGACTAGGTTTTGCAACACGGCAGCTACATTCGGTGCCAACCGCTGAAAAACCGACATAACCATGCCATATTGACCCAAGCTTTGGCGAAACTCCTTTGCCGCTATGTTAAAGGTATCAAGATCGATTTCCATGAAAGCGTCGATTTTGAAGCTGAGGGGGTTTCCGGGGTGAAGCGGTAGTTTGTTGGCATTGGCTAGAAGCCGAGATTGAATGATTTTCTCAACACAAGGAATGAAAAACCGCCGTCCAACATGCGTAAAGTAGTTGGCCAAATAATTCTCTGAAGAATTCAGCTTTCGATGTGTGTCATAACGCGTGCAATAGCCTGGAATCTTCATGCCTCTGTATAGGGTGTGCAAGACGACCTTCCGGTCCCGTGCCCTGAAGGACAGAACCATGACCGCGTCAGCACGCGATGAAAGAGCACGAGACTTTAAGTGCCCAGCTCTCAACGCTTCAACTCTTGCTTCTGCGCCGCCTTGAAAATCCTTACCAACGAGAAGAATGTTAAATTCACCATCACTTACAGCGGACGCCACAGTATTGGCGGACCTCAGGCCTATAGATTGGAGAAAAAGCTGATCAACTTCAGGCGTAACATGCTGTGGCTCTTGGTACTTTCGTGATTGCGGTTGATTGCTCTGCGCGGGCGCCGTTGAAGCTTCAAACAAAGAAGCCCCAAACACAATCATCAAACTCAGGACCACTGAACGGACAGCACTATTGATCAACATCGTTCCTCCCTATCACGAGAGCCAACATCTAGTTCGTCCTGGCCTCGCTTCACTCCACCTACCCTGTAACATCGTTACCGAATCGATAAAAGATTAGAATGTGAAGATGATTGTTAAGTCTTGAAATGAATTAGCTTAACAGGAAGCGACACTGCGGCGACGCACAAAACCTGTTTTGCCCTTCGCGTTTAGACGTATCCAACGCCGATCGCCAGTTTTGCCAGTCGCGCGATATTGTTCGCCTGCAGACAATTGAGCTAACTTTCTGGAAAAACTGTTGCTTCCTGCATAAAGGCTCGCGTTTTGGCTCAGACAAAACAACTGATTAATTGGGAAAATTTGACCCGATAGAGAGTCACTTGCTTGTGCCATTGGAACCGTCGCCAAAAGTCCCAGACTAAGAACCGTATATTTCAAATGCTTAATCACTGTGTGCTCCTAAAATCATGAGTATAACTATGAACAATTTTCATGACGCAAAACTGAGCGGTGAATAAAACCAGTCTGGTTACCGATTTGAAAGCGGAACCAGTAGCCGTCGCCCGTCATGGCATCAGCTGTAGAAGTTCAGACCTGATCTGACAGTTTCCGGATTTTGATGCGGTGTCTGTCGGATCAAATTCAGTTTATGAACTTGGCCTTCCAGATTTCTTTGCCCTCTATCATTGTCTCAAATGGCGTTCTTCCGCAACACCT
>CAJQQZ010000047.1 GCA_905480575.1 uncultured Alphaproteobacteria bacterium
CGGAAATTCCGATCATATGTAGTTTGGACCTTCATGCCAATGTCTCGAAAGAAATGGTCGATCTTGCTGATGAGTTACTGATCTATCGGACTTATCCTCACCTCGACATGGCTGAGACTGGTAGACGCGCTGCCAGGCGAATGAACAAGCTGCTATCCAATGGTGATAAGCTGAAAAAAGCCTTTCGAAGTATTCCTTTTCTCATCCCTTTGACACGAGGTTGCACGTTAACCGAACCGGCAGAATCAGTGTACGAGCAGCTCGAAAAAATTGAAAAACGGGCAGGCCTACATCACCTGTCCTTCGCATGTGGCTTCTCTTCATCAGACGTCCCACACTGTGGTCCGTCAATCGTTGGCTATGGCACCGACCAAGCTGTAGTCGATCGAGCAGTTAAAGACCTCTTTGAGTTTGTGATGGAAAGAGAAACGCAATTTTCACCAAGCTTTTGGACTGTTGAACAAGCGGTCGATTACGCTTCTCGTGACGTGCGAACAAACCGACCTCTCCTGCTTGCCGACATTGATGACAATGCCGGGGCAGGTGAAAGCAGCGACACGACTTGGTTGCTAGAAGAGCTTGTGCGGAAAGATGTTCAGGGAGCGGCTCTTGGCGTTCTTTGTGATCCGGTTTCCGCGGAGATGGCGCACAAGGCAGGGGTAGGAGCAAAAGTCACACTTGATATCGGTGGCGGGTCTGGGAAGCCAGGCCACAAACCTTTTGTTGGACCATTCGAAGTTCTTGCCTTGAGTGATGGAAGAATCCAATCAACAGGCATCTACTTTGCGGGCGGCGTCCTGGATCTAGGTAAATCCGCTCTCCTAACAATTGGGGGAACAAAAGTTGTTGTCTCGTCCAAAAGAGAGCAGGCGGCTGACCAAGCTATGTTCACACACTTTGGTATCGATCCCAGAGAATGTAGAGTACTAGTGCTTAAAAGCTCGGTTCACTATAGAGCTGATTTCCAACCTTTGGCGTCAGAAATAGTGGAAGTTGTTCCGCCTGATTTCCCAGAGTTACTGCCCTATAGAAACCTTGAACCATCGACCAGGGTGCTTCCTAATGGGCCGAAGTTTGCTGACCTAGAAAACTAGTTGGCTCCTGCGATGACACTGCGGCGCTCTAGGTATGTCACGTCTCGCCAACGTCCGGCTAGCGGGCCGTGGGTCATCTTCCCCAACCTTTCACGCGTACCCAACACCTTAAAACCGTGACTGGCGTGTACCTTGATGGAGCCAACATTCTCGGGAAAAATGCCAGCCGTCAGTGTCCAGATGTTTTCGTCTTCTGATGCCTGGATCAAGGCCGACAAAAGGGCACGTCCAGCGCCGTTCCCTCTCGCGGCGGCGCTGACATAGACGCTGACCTCGGCAACGCCTCTGTAAACGCAGCGGGAAGACGTGGCTGAAAGTCCGGCCCATCCAACGACTTCGCCGTTCAACTCGGCCACCAATCGACATTCAGCGATATGTCCAGAGTTCCAGTCCTCCCAGCTGCCAGCTTCCTCAGCAAAGGTTGCGTGGCCGGTTTCGATGCCATCTTGATAAATGGCGACGACAGTATCGCCGTCTTTGTCGGTCATTGCTCTAATGGTAAGATCACTCATAACCTACTCCGCTTTTTTGAAGGCAAACCCAGATCCAACTTAGATCGCTGCGGTTAAAGACATCCGAGGTCTCAGCCTGTTGGGTTCTTTCAATCAATTCAAAGCCAAACTTCTCTGCTTCCTCAAGAAACTCGTCGACATTAACAGCAAACATTCGCCGACCTTCGGGGATTGGGCCGTAGCGAAAAGAAATCAACAGCTCAGCGCCGTTCTTCATTAAACGTGAAACAGCGTCAAGAGCGCTAGCGCGTTGGCCTTTGTCGAGATGCATCCATACGGCACTTGAAAAAACAAAATCGAATTGAACTCCCAATTGGTTAACCTTAGGCAGGTCAGGCAGAGCATCATCAAACCAATGGAGTTTGGTTTTGGGGTGAGTTTCCTCTGCCCAGGATCGAAAACTGTCCGTTGGTTCTACCGCCCAAACTTCATGACCATGATCGACGAGAGCTCTTGCATCTCGCCCTGTGCCGGCTCCAATTTCCAAGATGCTGCATGGGGCAGACGGAAACAAATGTAAGTGGCGACAATGAGCGGTTTCGAAGCTGTAGGACTCGTAAGCTTCAATCAGGTTTTTCGCGTCCTCTTCGTATCCGCTATTCGTACTCACGCCTTTTACCCTAAAACAGCTGTCCTCAAACGACGGCCCACTTCCGACATTCTGTCAGGTTCGTAGATCGCGGCTAGTCTTATGTAGTTAGCGCCTGGAAGTTTTCCAGTGATTGGATCTTTTTGTGACATGATTGTTCCAGGCAACACTTGCATGCCTTGCTCATGCCAGATCTTTCGGGCGAGATCTTCTCCTTGATTTCCTCCCGCGTCATACCAAACAAAGAACCCACCTTCGGGCTTAGTGTAACCAGGCAGGTCTGCAATCTGTTGTCCGAGAGC
Source organism: uncultured Alphaproteobacteria bacterium (assembly GCA_905480575.1). Classification (GTDB taxonomy): domain Bacteria; phylum Pseudomonadota; class Alphaproteobacteria; order UBA7985; family CAJQQZ01; genus CAJQQZ01. The sequence goes on from CAJQQZ010000047.1 coordinate 2,498, forward strand.
ATTGAGGCTTTCTTGGTAGAAGAGGCGGCCTTTTTCAACGTGATCTTCATCTCTCCATAAGGCAACTGCGGCGGCCTGTAGCGGTGTCGGGACCTGTGGGGCACCATACCCACGCATGATGGCAAAACCCTTCATGAACTCAGCATCGCCAGCAACAAATCCAACCCGTAAGCCTGCGGCTCCTGATCTTTTGGATAAGGAGTTGTAGCAGATAACATTCTTGAAATGGTTGCCTAGTTCTTCTGCTGCTTCCAGGCTTCCCGTAGGAGCCTCATCGTAGAATAGCTCAGAATAGCATTCGTCGACGCCAAGGATGAAATCATACTCCTGTGCCATCTTGATTGCCTTTTGTAGATCCGCCTTCGAGAGGATGGAACCAATCGGGTTGTTCGGTGTGCAAAGATAGAAGATTGCTAATCGCTCAAGCTGTTCCTTGGGAAAGCTATCCCAATCAGGAGCGAAGTTGTTTTCTCTATAGAGCCCATAAGGGATTGTTTCAGCGCCAGCGGATAATCCCGCACCGTAGTAGACATGGTAGGCGGGGCTAGGCGTCATCACCACCGATTGTTTGCCTTTCAGCATCTTTTCTTTGCGCATGACAGCTGTTATGGCCGAAAGGAAGAGAGCTTCTTTTGATCCCGCGCAAACCGAGAGTTCGGTTGTCGGATCAACTTTCCTTTCGAGCCCTGGGTACCGTTTCCCCAACCAACGGGCCACTGTCTCGCGGTAATCTAGCGTTCCCAGCGCGTGGGGATACTTAGTCCAGAGGTGAGAGTTGCGATTGATGGCATCCTGAACGAAGTCAGGAGGGGGCACAGTTGGCTCCCCGATGTGCATCGGTATCCGTTCGCCTTCATAAGGGCTATCGCCTAAAACCAAGGGAAGCTTGTGGTAGGGGTAGTCAAAAATTTGATCGTAGCGATAAGTCATAATTACTGCACACAAAAGAAATGTCTTCTTCATTGATAACCGCTAGAAAGAATTTGGCAAGTGAGAGCCTCAAAGGCCTCAGTAACAGTTTGAGATAGTGTCATGATAATTCGTGAAGCAAGAGCTGAAGACTTCGAAGGGGCCATTGTTCTGTACCAAGAATTGGTGGGAGATTGGGACCGCATGGCCAAAGGAGAAACTGCAAAATCTCAATGGTCAGAAATTTTGCAGCATCCTGGAACCACGGTCTTTGCAGCGGAGAAGGGCGAAAACATTGTTGGCCTCGTAACACTGCATTTGTTGCCAAATTTAACCTTCGGCAGCCGCCCTTATGCGTTGATTGAAAATGTTGTCGCGGCCAAGAAGTTGCATGGCCAAGGCGTCGGCCGCAAGGTAATGGAAGCCGCTATGGACCACGCGTGGAAACACGGCGCTTACAAAATCATGCTGTTAACTGGCACCGAGCGAGGGGCGAAGGGATTCTATGAAAAGCTCGGTTTTAACGCGGCAGACAAACATGGCATGATCATCTGGAAGGATTAGGCCTGGCTACTTGAGCCGTAAAAGATCAGCAACGCCATAGCCAGTTTGTTTTAACATTTTACCTTCCATAGGAAATTGGTCGGGGATGGCACTTTAGCCTAGCCCGTTCGGTTCGGGAAAGAATGGCATGATGTTTCCGTTATTTGAGCTTATGTCCAAAATTGGAACATCAGTCATTATTTGTTTCGTCAAATAAAACTGTTATCATGGACAAGGTGCAATTGCTGGACGAATCAATGCTCAAAGTGGAAGGCAAATTGCAGGAAAATCTCGATGTGCGGCGCTATTTTCAGGATTGCGCTCGCGGTAAAAACAAGCGTGAACGTGTGAAAGCGTTGTTGCTGGATGCGATTATAGATGCCATTGCATCTTTGGGCCTGCAAGGCGCGACAATAAAGGAGACAACTGATCTACTTTTCTACCAAATGCGCGATCTTCAATCGGCAACGATTACGCGATGCCTAGACTGCAAAGCCGGTGAACAAGATCTCGTTGTGACTTGTGAAGCCATTTTACGTCTGCTGGGTCGAACATTCGAAAAGGCTCGCTCAACAGTCGAGCAATTGACTAAAGGCCCCAGGCCATCATGAAACTGGTTTGGCTGTCTGATCTACATTTCGTTGGAGGCGATGAACTGGTCGCTGGACATGATCCGCGTGAACGCTTGCGGGCTGCGGTTCATCATATCAATAGCTACCATCATGATGCTGATTATTGTGTGATTTCGGGCGACTTGGTTAACCGCGGAACATTAGATGACTACTTGGAACTAAAGGGGTTTCTTGATCAGCTCACCGTTCCTTTTTTGCTGATGGTGGGAAATCATGACAATCGTGGTCAGCTGAAAAAAGTCTTTTCACTGCCTAAAGCTGGGATGGACGATTTCGTCCAATATGCCGTCGAAACGGACAAGTGCCGTTTGTTGTGCTTGGACACCCAAAAAGAAGGAAACGATTCCGGAGAGTTTTGCAACGAACGCCAAGCTTGGCTCCGTGGGCAGTTGTCTGAGCAAACAACCAAGCCAGCACTTGTATTTATGCATCATCCACCAGCAACTTTGGGATTACCGATGCAAGACCAGGATCGCATGGAGAATGGTCCCGCGTTTCTGGATTTGTTGAATGATTATTCTAGCGTTGCTCATCTGTGCATTGGGCACGTTCATCGCCCAATCACTGGTCAATTAAAGGGTATCTCATTCACCACAATGCGTTCTGTGCTCTATCAAGCGCCAGCCCCAGTACCAACTTGGGATTGGGGTAACTTTAAGCCCGCCGCAGAGGCACCAGCCATGGGAATTGTTAGCCTCAACCAGGACTCTGTGATTATTCAGTTTGAGCAATTCTGCCCTTTTGAAGTTGGCATCACGGGCTGATTTCCTGGGCTAAACCGTCGGCTTTAGTAATTTAGCCATTCGCGAGGAATCTCTCCAGGTGGAGAGCCATATAACAGCCTCTGTCGAAAGTGTGATGGTCCACGTTATTGTTTTCGCCAGAAGGCCGGTTGCTTCAATGCGTTCTTCGGCATGATGTAAATGTGACAGTTCTTCGGCTTGAATCGAATCAATCAAGTTAAAGAGTTCGGCATCCCTATTCTGAAGGAACTGTAACTGATCCTCCAAGTGGCGATGGACAGTGGCCTCGACCGCCGCCGTACAGAGCCAAACGCCTTGGCGTCCACATAGAGCAGTGATGAGGCCAAGGACGTAGCCACCGTTTCCCCACAAAGCCATCACGCGGCATGGTCTTGTTTGACGTGAAGGCATGGCTTGTCGAAACAACGCGCAGTGCTTTATCTCATGCCCCAGAGTGTCGGAGAGGAATGGCACGAGATCAGGATAAAATCGCCTAGCCATCCACAGCTGAGCGCGATAAATCCTGATAGCACCATATTCGCCAGCATGATTAACTTTGACAATCCGTGCTGTCGCTCGTTTTTCATCCAATGGATTGCGGCCTCGCAAGGTGATGTGTGACAAGTTTAGCACCGCTTAAGTCGATCTTTCTGAGCTCTTCGCGAGGGGCCAAATGCTTGGGTTCCTTTAGATTGTTAACCAGGTGAATTTTCTCCAGAGCCTTCAACGCTAACCACCCGATGTCAGCTTGTCCAGGATAGATACCCAGCTTTGCGGAGCCAGGGACGGCATGGTGGTTGTTGTGCCAACTCTCACCAAAAGTTACGATCCCGCAGTAGGGTACGTTGTGCCCTTGGACAGCTGCGTCATTAACTTGCCAATCACGACCGCCGGAATTGTGGGCGAAGTAGCCGACTAGCCAGTGACCAAATATCGAGACTGTCACCCGGCCACAAATGCCCCAGGCGACCCAGCCCCAGCCGCCTATCAGGAATAACAACAGACCAAGGGGTAACTGTTGTAACATAGAAGTTTGCTGAACGAAGCGATAAAACCCATCCTGGGAAACGCGTTCTGGGACTGCGTAAATCGGTGGTTGGCTCAGATAGAGCTTACAATGCAATTGCCACCAAAAATCCTTCAGAATGCCACTCTGGTGCGAAAGAAAAGAATGGCAAGAGGGCAGACGCTGAGCCCAATCACGCATATCATGAGCCTCCATCATTGTCATTGGACCACCCATGCCTACTAGGCTACCCAGATAGACCAAACATTTCTCGACCCACAACGGGCTGTCGAAGCTTTCGTGGATTAGTTTTCGGTGCATTCCGATAGAATGGCCAAGGCAAAGTGTAACAGCGCAAGTTACGATAAAGGCAGCCACAGCGCCCCAAGAGAAAAAGATTGACCCCAAGATAACCCAGCCAAGTAACATGCCGGTCCACCATAGGTACTTGACCGGGCTCCAACGCACAGCCCCGAGGTTAGGGTCTGCTTCATGGAATTTTCCAACGCGGGTGAATAAACCTGTGTCTTTATTCTGTTCCATCCCATTCATCTCCTTGTTCGCGGGATTGATTGTATCGGGCGATGGCTTCACTTTCTTTCTTGTATTGCCGACTAACGGGGCAAAAATCAGAAAGGAAATCATACATTGAATTGACGAGCCCATCTCGGACGAGAGAATAGTGGACATACTGACCTTTCTTCACTGACTGGACTAAACCAGCGTTCTCCAGCAAACTGAGATGCTTGGAGATGGCGGGTTTACTCATTTCAAATCGCCCTGCAATTTCACTTGCAGTCAGAGTCGCTTCTGCCAAGTAAGCCAGAATGCGTCTGCGATGGATCGATGAGAGGGCTTCGAAGATATCTTGACTCATAAAACACCATTTAACTAATTAGTTAATTAACTATTATATAAAGCCTCTTGTTTAGCAAGCGTTTTTTTGTTTCTATGTGTGCAGTTGCAAAAGGAGTGGCGAAGATGCGAGTTCTGGTGGTCGGTGCCAGGCCGACCGGACTAACAGCAGGTGTTGAGTTGGCCAGGCAAGGTGTCGAGGTTGATGTTATCGACAAACGCAATGCAGCTTCTACTTGGTCGAGGGCGGTTGGTATCCAACCATTGAGCCTCGAGCTTTTGCAAGCCTCTGGCGTTAGCGACGCGTTGCTATCGGAAGGAACCAAATTTCATTCAGCAAAACTCTACCGTAATCAAAGCCTTCTAACTAACTTGCCTTTCGCGGTGCCGGGCGAAGACATTTCTTTTGTTTTAGGCCTGGCTCAGGACCGTACTGAAACTCACTTGCGTGACGCTCTAGAAAAATTTGGTGGACGGGTCCATTATGGCCTAGAGCTGCTGAAACTGGAGCAAACCGATAAGTTTGTTTCAGTCCTGCTTGATCGACAAGAACAGGCACTGTCCAAAGTGGAATTTGATTATGTGATCGGTGCTGATGGCACAACGAGCACGGTGAGAGATCAAATTGGTATCGCTTTTCCTGGCTTTGACCTGCCTGGTCAGTGGTCGATCGCAGACGTTGACGCAGAATATTGGACGCATCCTGACGCCTTTACACTGTGTCAGGTAGATAGAGGAAATGTCGCTATTGTGGCGCCACTCGAAGAAAATAGATATCGTGTGATAGCCACAGCACCCGATGCCTTGGCGACTTTGCCGTTGAGAATGGATGTTACTAACGTAAGGAGAGCAGGGGCATTCTCAATCTCAATTCGCATGGCCGAAACATACCAGAAAGGCAGGGTGTTTTTGGCTGGTGACGCGGCCCACTGTCATTCTCCTGTCGGCGGTAGAGGTATGAACCTGGGAATTGCTGACGCAGCCGACCTGGCGCAACGCCTTGTCGATGGCACAGGAGAGGGCTACAGCAAACATCGACGGGCCGCTGGAAAAGAAATCATTGGGAAAAGCGAGCAAGCAAGAAAGGTAATCACATCAACCAATCCAGTGATACGATTGGGGACTTATGTGACGTTAAAGTGTAGAAGTTCAGACCTGATCTGACAGTTTCCGGATTTTGATGCGGTGTCTGTCGGATCAAATTCAGTTTATGAACTTGGCCTTCCAGATTTCTTTGCCCTCTATCATTGTCTCAAATGGCGTTCTTCCGCAACA
>CAJQQZ010000048.1 GCA_905480575.1 uncultured Alphaproteobacteria bacterium
AACAGCTCTGCGCCTCTTTTTTTAAGCGTAAATCACCAAAATACCCAAGATCAATTGCTTCAACCATGATGTCCTGCCACGCAAATTACCAATCACGCCAACACAATAGACTCAAACCAGAAATGTGTGAACACGGTAGGCCTTGAGCGGGGATCTTTGTTTGAAAGAGATCAATTCTGTAAAGATAGATCAAAGCTTGCGGATAAGAACATCAAAACCCAAATGAAAGAACGCAGCATGCTGATAGAAAGATCCCCGCTCAAGGCGGGGATGACAGCCTGTGAGCGAGAGCTATCCTACCCCAACTTCGCCTTCAATATCTGGTTCACAACACCGGGGTTGGCCTTGCCACCGCTGGCCTTCATGGTCTGGCCAACGAACCAGCCGATCAGTTTCTCGTTACCGCCGCGGACCTGTTCTACTTGGCTCGGGTTGTTGGCGATGATTTCGTCGATAATGGCTTCAATCGCGCCGGTGTCGGAGATTTGCTTCAGGCCTTTTTCTTCGACGATGTCGCCAGCGGACTTGCCGCTTTCCCACATGGCCTCAAAAACTTCTTTGGCGATACGGCCAGAGATGGTGCCGTCGGAGATTAGGTCGATCAGGCCGCCGAGGCCTTCTGCGGATACGGGACTGTCGGCTAAATCTTTGCCGGATTTGTTCAGCGCGCCGAAGAAATCGCCCATAACCCAGTTGGCGGCCAACTTGGCATCGCGGCCTTTGGCGACGGCCTCAAAGAAGTTCGCAGTCTCACGTTCGGCCACCAAAACACCGGCATCATAAGCAGAAAGGCCGAGTTCAGAAATGAAGCGCTCTTTCTTGGGATCCGGCAGCTCTGGCAGGTCCTTTGCCAACTCATCAACAAAGGATTGCTCCAGTGTTAGCGGCAACAAGTCTGGACAAGGGAAGTAGCGGTAGTCGTGCGCTTCTTCCTTTGAGCGCAGCGGATGGGTTGTGTTGTTTGCCACATCCAACTGGCGTGTTTCCTGGTCGATTGTCCCGCCGTTTTCCAGGATCTCGACCTGACGTTTGGCCTCAATCTCAATGGTTTGCATGATGAAGCGGATTGAGTTGACGTTTTTGGTCTCAGTTCTCGTCCCGAACTCTTCGCCAGGGCGACGCACAGAAACGTTGACGTCGGCGCGCATTGAGCCTTCGTCCATGTTGCCGTCGCAGGTGCCGAGGTAGCGCATGATTGAGCGCAGCTTGCGCACGTAGGCACCGGCTTCTTCCGGGGAGCGCAAGTCAGGCTTCGACACGATTTCCATCAGCGCTACGCCCGTACGGTTCAAATCGATGAAAGACCGTGTTGGATCCTGGTCGTGGATCGACTTACCGGCGTCTTGCTCCAGGTGGATACGCTCAACACCAACTTCACGGGTCTCACCACCTTCAAGATCTAGTATCACTGTGCCCTCACCCACGATTGGATGATAGAGCTGAGAAATCTGATAACCCTGAGGCAGGTCAGCGTAGAAGTAGTTCTTACGGTCAAAAACTGAATAGAGATTGATCGCGGCCTTGATACCAAGACCCGTTCTAACGGCCTGTTTGACACATTCTTCGTTCAAGACCGGCAACATGCCCGGCATAGCCGCATCAACCAAGGAAACGTTGTGGTTGGGCTCAGAGCCGAAGTTTGTGGAGGCACCAGAGAAGAGCTTTGAATTCGAGATGACCTGAGCGTGGACCTCTAGTCCAATGACCATTTCCCAGTCGCCTGTACGGCCTTTAATCACTTTCGCCATGATCTATGCTCCCGCTCTCAGTTGTGGCTTTGCAGAGAAGGCCGCTGCCTTTTCCATCACACCACCAATGTTCAGCAATTCGCCTTCTTCAAAAGGTTGCCCAATGAGGTGCAGCCCAAGTGGCAGGCCGTCATTTGACAGGCCAGCGGGTACTGACATAGCGGGCAAACCAGCCAAGGAAGCAGGCACTGTGAACACATCGTTCAAGTACATCGCAATCGGATCGTCTTGGATCTCATTGTCACCAAAGGCCGGCGTCGGCGCAGTTGGTGTCAAAATCGCGTCAACCTGACCAAAAGCGGCCTTGAAGTCGTTCGCGATCAGAGTGCGGACCTGGCGAGCCTTGTTGTAGTAGGCATCATAGAAACCAGCGGATAAAACATAAGCGCCGATCATGATACGACGCTGCACTTCGTCGCCAAAACCATCGGCGCGGGTTTTGCAGTAAAGATCGTTCAAGTCTTCGCCCTCTACGCGGTGGCCATAGCGAATGCCATCGTAACGCGCCAAGTTCGAAGAAGCTTCAGCTGGAGCTACAATATAGTATGCAGGCAAAGCGTATTTCGTGTGCGGCAGTGAAATGTCAACGATCTCTGCACCGGCGTCACGCATCCACTCAATGCCCTGCTCCCAAAGCTTGATGATCTCATCGGAGGTGCCGTCAACACGGTATTCTTTTGGAACACCGATGCGCTTGCCCTTGATGGAGCCTGTCATTTCATTTTGGTAACTAGGGACCGGACGATTGATCGACGTTGAGTCTTTCTTGTCGTAGCCAGCCATGGCCTCCAGCATGATCGCGCAGTCGCGCACAGAACGCGTCATTGGTCCCGCTTGATCGAGTGATGAAGCAAAAGCAACAACACCCCAGCGCGAGCAACGGCCGTAAGTTGGCTTGATGCCTGTGATTCCACAAAATGCTGCTGGCTGTCGGATAGAGCCGCCCGTATCGGTGCCGGTCGCGCCCAAAACTGAGTTAGCAGCTACGGAGGCCGCAGATCCGCCGGATGAACCACCAGGAACCATCCTGGCGTTCGAACCATTGTTGCGCTGCCAAGGGTTAACCACATTGCCAAAATGAGAGGTGATGTTGGCAGAGCCCATCGCAACTCATCAAGGTTGAGTTTGCCCAGCATGACAGAACCAGCGTTCCACAGATTTTGCGAAACAGTTGACTCATACTGAGGGACAAAGCCTTCCAAGATATGACTGGCGGCAGTTGTCTGTGTGCCCTGAGTGCAGAACAGATCCTTCATGCCGATTGGAATACCTTCCATGACACCCGCTTCGCCCTTTGCACGACGCGCGTCAGAGGCGGCGGCCATTTCACGGGCTTTGCCAGGTGTTTCAACGATGAAAGCGTTGAGTTCTTTGGTCTGCTCCATTGCTGTGATGCAATCCTGCGTCAACTCAACAGAAGTAAAATCACCTTTCGCCATACCGTCCAGGGCTTCGGAGATTTTGAGTTCGTTTAATTTAGTCATCTCTATTCAACCACCTTAGGAACCGCGAAGAAATCTTGAACGCGCTCAGGAGCGTTTGCCAAAACTTTCTCGGCAATATCGCCATCGTTAACAACGTCTGCACGCAAAGGCGCATTGGCCTCGACAACAGAAGTCATAGGTTGAACGCCGGTGGTGTCCAGTTCGCTCAATTGCTCGACAAAGCCGATAATTGCATTGAGTTCACCTGCGAGACGATCCTTGTCGTCCTCGTCAATGGCCAGCTTGGCCAGCTGAGCAACCTTTTCAACGGTTGATCGATCTAGAGACATAAATTTAACCAATTTTGTCAGAGGAAATTTCGCGCGGAAACTACAAGCTCAGCCAGGATTATTCAAGCGCTGTCTTGAGCAAATTCGTCTCGGTCACAAAAACGCCCATCCCTAGAGCCGAACGAAGGGTCGGCTTGAGGTTTTATCTCACCGCTGGAAGGGGAACCCGCTCTCCTTCTAGAAGACCCTTCGTCGCTCCGCTCCTCAAGGAAAAGAGCAAAAAGGATGGGACGCAGTTTGGGAGAGCAAGGGCAGCATTCTGATTCTCTCGAAGCATCCAATCCCCCAACCCTATCCCTAGAGCGGAGCGAAGGGTCTTCCTGCCGTTTGATCTCATCGCCGGAAGGAGAACCCGCTCTCCTTCCAGAAGATCCTTCGCCGCTCCGCTCCTCGAGGATTGGGTGCTTAAGTCAATGGGCCAATTGTTTGATTGATCTCTTTCCTCAAAACCTTTACCCCGCCGTCATGCTTTGTGAACATAAAGACGAATTTGCTGAACTTTTGCCGAAGAAAGGCCGTTTGTTGGGCCTGGATTTGGGCACTAAGACCATTGGCCTAGCGCTTTCTGACTCCAATTGGCAGGTGTCTTCTGCTATCGAGACCATCCGACGGACGAAATTCACGAAGGATCTCGAAGCGCTCAAGGCTCTCATCGCTGAACGAGGAGTCAAAGGGCTTGTTCTTGGTCTGCCGGTCAACATGGACGGCAGTGAAGGGCCGAGATGCCAATCGACCCGCCAATTCGCGAGCAACCTGGAAAAGATGGGGGAGCTTGATCTCCCGATTTTGCTTTGGGATGAACGGTTGTCGACCTCAGCCGTGCAGCGTTTCCTCATCGACGAAGTGGATATGAATCGCAAACGCCGTAAAGAAGTCGTCGATAAGATGGCGGCTGGATACATCTTAGAGGGCGCTTTAACAGCACTCAATCGAGGCAATTGAATCCTTGCGTCCTAAGGGCCTCAGGTCTAATAGGAGGCTTTGATGACAGAATCAAAAACACATAAGGGTTCATCCCTTTACCAGCGTCGGCACCTTCTCGGAATCGAGGGGTTAACCGCGCAAGAAATTGGCTATTTGTTGGATCAAGCCGACAAATTCGTCACCCTCAATCGTTCAGCCAAAGAAACCAGTGACAGCCTTAAGGGCCGCACGGTGATCAATCTGTTCTTCGAAAATTCAACCAGGACCAGAACATCGTTCGAGATCGCGGCCAAACGCATGGGCGCGGACGTCGTTAACATGTCGGTTGCAACTTCTTCTGTGAAGAAGGGCGAGACATTGCTGGATACCGCCTACACGCTGAATGCCATGCATCCGAGCCTGATTGTTGTCCGGCATAATGAGTCAGGTGCAGTGTCTCTGCTCAGCCAGAAAGTTGATGCTGGCGTCTTGAACGCCGGTGACGGTCGCCATGAACACCCAACCCAAGCTCTGCTTGATGCGTTGACCATCCGACGCCGCCTTGGCACCTTATCTGGGCTGACCGTTGCGCTTTGCGGAGACATCACCCACAGCCGCGTCGCACGCTCGAACATCTTGCTGCTCAACACCATGGGCGCACGGGTCAGGGTAATCGCACCCCCTACTCTCGTTTCCAGCGACATGGAACGCATGGGCGTCGAGATCCACACCGATATGCGCCAAGGTCTCAAGGGCTGTGATATCGTGATGATGCTGCGCCTGCAGATGGAACGTATGCAAGGCTCTTTTGTCCCTTCGACGCGGGAGTACTACCGTTTCTTCGGCTTAGACGCTGAGAAGCTTTCTTGTGCTAAACCGAACGCCTTGATCATGCACCCTGGCCCCATGAACCGTGGTGTGGAAATCGATTCAGAACTGGCAGATGATGAGGACCGCTCCCTGATCCGCACGCAAGTAGAGATGGGCGTTGCCGTCAGGATGGCTTGCATGGAGGCGCTCATAGAAAACGTTGTCCTGCCAGAAAGTGGCGAAGAAAGGTTCAAACATGGTTAAATTACTCGCTTTAACCAATGCCCGGCTGATCGATCCTGCCAGCGGTTTGGACGAAAAGGGCTCAGTCCTCGTCTCTAAGGGCCGGATTGACGCCATTGGCAACATCGATACCAGCGAAGCTTCTGAGGCCATCGATTGCAAAGGCAAAGTGCTTTGTCCTGGTTTAGTCGACATGCGCGTTCACCTGTCAGAACCGGGCAACGAGCACCGCGAGACGATCGCAGAAACAGCCTCGGTAGCCGTCAACGGTGGTGTGACGTCAGTTGTGGGATTACCAGATACAGACCCAACCACCGATTCTGTGCCAGCGCTTGAGTTCATCGCCCGCAGAGGCCGCGAAGCTAAGTTGGCGAAGATCTATGCCTACGGAGCCATCACACGCGGCATGGCGGGCAAAGAGTTGACGGAAATGGGCCTTTTGACCGAAGCTGGCGCCGTTGCCTTCTCTGACGCGCAGACAACTTTGACAGATACGGTTGTCATGTCACGAGCGCTTTCATACTCGAAGTTCTTCGACCAAACGTTGGTTAACTTCCCTTTAGAACCTGGTCTCTCCAACGGTGTTATGAACAAGGGCGAACTTTCAACACGGTTAGGGCTAGGCGGCATAGGCACGGCTGCTGAAGTCATGCAGATCGAGCGAGACATTCGATTGGCAGAGATGACTGGCGGCAAGCTGCACGTTGGCCCGATCACCTGCCACGAATCTGTCGAAGCCATTCGTCAGGCCAAAGATCAGGGCATTAACGTTACCGCTTCTACAACGCCACACTATTTCTCCCTCAACGAGACTACGATTGGTGACTACAGAACATTCGGTAAGTTCCTCCCGCCACTCAGAGATGAATTCCATCGCCGTTCGGTGGCTGGAGCCGTCGCGGATCGCACAATTGATGTTATCGTCAGTGATCATCACCCCCACGATCCTGATAGCAAGCGCCTCCCCTTTGCCCAAGCATCTTTTGGTGCAGTCGGTCTTGAGACTTTGCTACCGATGAGCCTGCGCCTCTATCACGAAGGGCTCATCAATTTGCCCGATCTACTAGCAAAACTAACAAACAATCCCGCTTCGATTGTAAAAATCAAAGCAGGCAAATTAGAAGCCGGCGTGCCAGCCGATCTAACGCTGTTCGATCCCAACAAGCCCTACAAGTTTGAACCGGATCTTTTGACTTCCAAATGCAAGAACACGCCTTATGAAGCTTTCCCCCTTCAAGGACAGGTCTTGATGACTCTGGTCGACGGGCGTATTCTAAAGCGATAAATCAATTTTGGAGCCGCTATGCCTTCTCAAATGTCATGGGATCTTATTGCCGCTTTTGTTTTGGCCTATATCATCGGCTCCATTCCTTTTGGACTGATTTTAGTCAAGCTTTCTGGCGGCGGAGACATCCGCTCCATCGGCTCAGGCAACATTGGCGCAACAAATGTCCTGAGAACCGGCAACAAAGGTTTGGCTGCAGGCACCCTCCTCTTTGATTTGCTCAAAGGCACAGTCGCTGTGTTGATTGGCCTTCGTTGGGGCATGGATACGGAACTAATGGCTGGATATGGCGCCATATTGGGTCATATCTTCCCAGTTTGGCTCAAGTTTAAAGGTGGCAAGGGTGTTGCGACTGTTCTCGGCGTTGTCTTAGGTTTCAACTGGCTCCTCTGTATTATTGCTTGCTTAACTTGGTTAGTAATCGCCGCCGTCTTTCGAATTTCCTCACTAGCAGCACTCATTTCAACAACAGTTTTACCTGCCGCTGCTTGGTTCCTTACCCGGGATCCCCAATTGGCGGTTTTCTTCGCGATAATCGCTGTTCTGATGTGGTGGACCCATAGAGCCAACATCGGACGGCTTCTTAAGGGCGAAGAGCCAAAAATTGGTAAAAGTAGCAAGAGCTGATGGTTAATGCCCATCACGCTGTCTTAAGGCTCATACGCTCAGACAACATTGGCCCCGCTACTTTCCACAAACTCCTGCAACGTTTCGGCACAGCGGAACAAGCCCTTGAAGAACTGCCGGAACTATCAAAGAAATATAAGACCAAGACCTATCGACCGCCATCAGTCGAAAAAGTTAAACAAGAGATCGCAGAGCTGAGCGAAATTGGTGGCAGGTTTGTTTCGATCTTTGATCATGAATACCCCAGACTTCTAAAGGAAACAGCCGACCCTCCTCCTATGTTGGCGGCCAGAGGCCGTGTTGAATTGCTGGATCGGCCTTCCGTTGCTATTGTGGGGGCTAGGAACGCATCGTTGAATGCCCGAAATCTTGCAAGACAGATTGCCCAGGATTTGAGCCAGAATGAAACGGTTGTCACTTCAGGTCTAGCGAAGGGCATTGATACCGCCGCTCATACTGGCGGCGTGAAGAACGGCACTATTGCCGTTGTTGCCGGTGGTGCCAACGTCATCTACCCTCGCGAAAACGCCCGTCTGCACAGTGAAATTTGCGAGCGAGGATTATTGTTAGCAGAAGATCCCTTGAACATCAGCCAAACGCCCAAGCTTTCCCAAGAAGAAACCGGATCATCTCAGGACTTTCATTGGGCGTAATCATTATAGAAGCAGCAAGAAAATCTGGCACCTTAATCACGGCTAGATTGGCAGCAGAACAAGGACGAGATGTCTTCGCTGTCCCTGGTTTCCCTATGGATCCAAAGGCAGAAGGTGCCAATCATTTAATCCAGCAAGGTGCTCATTTAATCACTTCTGCACAAGATGTCTTGCAACTGCTTTCAAAAGAGCCACTCCTCAACCTTTTGCCAAATCGAAAACAAGCAGTTACCAAATCCGCTGACGAAGGCGACATTGAACGAGCCTGCAAAACGATACTCGCAATCTTGAATGATTCACCTGTCCACATCGACGATCTCGCTCGAGACACAAACCTTGAATCGGCCCTGCTTTCTTCAGCACTGACAGAACTGGAATTGGTCGGAAAACTAGAGCGATTAGCCGGAAACCGCATAGCACCGCTGTTTTGATTTATGTTGAAAATCCACTCAGGGCTTTTCAAACCCGTGCTTTTCCTATAGGAGCCTCCCCCGAGTCAATAGAGAGGCCTTATGGACGTCGTTGTCGTAGAATCACCATCCAAAGCAAAAACCATCAATAAATACCTGGGTAAGGACTATATGGTTTTTGCATCATTTGGGCATGTTAGAGACCTGCCCCCGAAGGATGGTTCCGTCGATCCGGAAGATGCTTTTGCTATGAAATGGGAAGTCTCTGGCCAAGCTGACAAGCGCATCAAAGAGATTGCTGCTGCTGTCAAACAAGCTGACCGTCTATTCCTCGCGACAGATCCGGACCGCGAAGGCGAAGCTATTTCTTGGCATCTCCAAGAAGAGTTGAAGCGCCGCCGTGTCTTAAAAGACGTTGAAATTAAACGCGTTGTTTTTAACCAGATCACAAAGTCAGCCGTTCAAGAGGCCTTCCGTGAGCCACGTGAACTCAACAATGAACTGGTCGACGCTTACTTGGCGCGCCGCGCACTAGATTATCTCGTTGGTTTTACACTGTCCCCCGTTCTCTGGCGCAAATTGCCAGGTAGTAAGTCCGCTGGCCGCGTGCAGTCGGTAGCTTTGAGATTAATTTGTGAGCGCGAAGCCGAGATTGAAATTTTTAAGGCCCAAGAATACTGGACGATTGATGTCGACGTCAAAAATGAGTCTGGTGCTGTGTTCCAAGCCGCCCTCACTCACCTCGACGGCAACAAGCTCGCCAAATTCGACCTGCCTAATGAGACAGCGGCAACTGGCGCCGCGTCTATCCTAGAGAACGCTAAGAATTTCACCATTGGTGCGATCGAGCGGAAGCAAACAAGGCGCAACCCTTACGCACCTTTTATTACTTCGACCTTGCAGCAGGAAGCTTCCAGAAAGCTCGGTTTCTCTAACGCTCACACCATGCGCGTGGCTCAGAAACTCTATGAAGGCATAGAGATCGACGGGGAAACAACTGGCCTGATCACCTACATGAGAACAGACGGTACAGACCTTGCACCAGAAGCCATCAATCAGATCAGAAGCACGATCCATTCCAGCTTTGGCGAACGCTACATCCCTGATTCTCCACGGATTTTCAAGACTAAAGCAAAGAATGCCCAAGAGGCGCACGAAGCCATTCGCCCAACGGATTCAGCCCGCGTTCCAGAGTCTTTGAGAGAGCGTTTGGGCAAAGACGAGTACCGCCTTTATGAACTGATTTGGAAGCGCACCATGGCCTGTCAGATGGCCAGCGCAATCATCGATCAGACAGGCGTGAACATCGTCGTTGATCAGGGTGCCGCTCAATTGCGCGCCAACGGTTCTGTCATTGTCTTTGACGGTTTCTTGAGACTTTACCAAGAGAGTAAAGACGACGGTAAAGACGATGACGGTGACCGCAGATTGCCACAAATGTCTGAGGGCGAAGTCCTGGAGCGCCAGAAAGTTGCGCCAGAACAGCATTTCACACAGCCTCCTCCGCGCTACACTGAAGCAAGCCTTGTAAAGCGTATGGAGGAGCTCGGTATCGGCCGCCCTTCAACTTACGCTTCAATCATTCAAGTGCTCCAGGATCGAGACTACGTCACGTTAGAGAAGAAGCGCTTCACACCGGCCAGCCGTGGTCGTGTGGTTGTTGCCTTCCTTGTGAACTTCTTCAAGCGTTACGTTGAATATGATTTCACAGCCAACTTGGAAGATCAGTTAGATAACGTTTCCAACGGTTCGCTCGATTACAAAGTCGTTCTGAGTGACTTCTGGACTGACTTTAAAGCCGCCGTTGACGACACGAAAGAGCTTCGCATAACAAATGTTATCGATGCCCTGGATGAAACTTTGGCGGCACACTTCTTTCCAGAAAAGGAAGATGGTAGCAACCCAAGAGCATGCCCGACTTGCGCGAACGGTATTCTTGGTCTTCGCTTGGGCAAATCTGGAGGTTTCATTGGTTGTTCCAATTATCCAGAATGTAAGCAAACACGCCCCCTCACCGTTTCTGACGGAGTCGACGGGCAAATAGGTGATAGTCGATTACTGGGTATCGATCCAGAAACCGAACAATCTGTCTTTATCAAAAAAGGCCCTTACGGTTGGTATGTTCAGCTTGGTGAAGAAGCTAAGCCAAAAAGAACGTCTCTTCCGAAGGGTGAAAAGGCGGACGAGATTGAACTTGATCGCGCTTTGGCTCTACTCAGTCTCCCACGCCTCCTTGGCGTCCATGAAGATGAAGAAGTGACGGCCGGTATCGGTCGTTACGGCCCCTTCGTGAAAAAGGGAAAGACCTACAAATCTATTCCTGTTGATGAATCCGTCCTTGAAATCGGCATAAACCGCGCAGTGACCTTGTTGGCTGAAGCCAAACCAGGTGCACGCGCCGGTAAAGAAATAGGCAAGCACCCCGAAGACAGTGAACCAATCACGTTGCACGACGGCAAATACGGCCCTTATGTGAAGCATGGTAAACTTAATGCTTCGCTGCCAAGAGGCGACAATCCTGACGAAATCACTGTCGAAAAGGCTGTTGAGTTGTTGATCGCTCAAGCCGAACGCAAAGCTGCTAAGAGCGGAAAAAAAGCCCCCGCTAAGAAAGCACCAGCTAAAAAGAAGACACCAGCAAAGAAAAAAGCTGCCGCCAAAAAGGAAGCATAGGCTCTGGCCAAAGATAAAAAAACGACACAGCACCTCCCTACTCGGGAGGAAATTTTAACCTTCACCAACGAAAATGAAGGCGAAGTCAGCAAGCGGGAGATTGCCCGGGCCTTTCACCTGAAAGGCGATCAGCGCATTTGGTTGAAAACAGAGCTTAAAGCTCTGCAAGCCGAAGGTCATTTAGAACGTAAAGGCCGCCGGAAGCTTCAAAATGCGGAACGGTTACCTCCGGTCACCGTCCTTGAAGTCAGTAAAATTACCAGTGACGGAGATTTGTTTTTCAAACCGGTTGCAGAAGAATTTGCATCTCTGTCCGCCACGATAGAACTTGCGTCCTACGCAAAGAACAAAGGCCTGAAGCTCAGCAGCCGCATTCTCGCACGCCTAAAACCAGCTGGTAAAGACCGATACTTCGCAACGGTCATGAAAGTTTTGGAGAGCAAGGCAAGTGGCCGCGTCTACGGCGTTATTGAAGGCAACTACTTACGCCCTGCGGATCGCCGGCAAAAGCAGTCGTTCAGCATTGTAAAGAAAAACGATCTGACCGTTCAAGACGGCGATCTCGTCGTTGCAGAAGTGGTTGAAGGACGAAAATCACTTGGGTTGTCTGAAGTGGAGTTGGTCACCTTCATTGGTCCAGCCACGGATGTAGCCTCCATTTCTCTGCTTGAGGCGCTCAGCAAAGAAATCCCCATTGAGTTCCCAGAAGCTGTTTTGGCAGAAGCCGACGAAGCCAAGCCAGTGTCACTCGGCAATCGGGTTGATCTTCGCGACAAAGGCTTAGTCACCATCGATGGTTCAGATGCCAAGGATTTCGATGACGCTGTGTTTGCACAGGAAGATGAAGCCCCTGAGAACGTCGGTGGCTTCAAGCTGACTGTCGCTATCGCTGATGTCTCCTGGTATGTCCGCGAAGGTTCAGCACTCGATAGAGAAGCCCTAAAAAGAGGCAACTCGAGCTATTTCCCTGACCGCGTTTTCCCGATGTTACCGGAAGCATTGTCCAATGGTTTATGTTCCTTAGTTCCCAATGAAGAACGGGCTTGCTTGGCTTGTGACTTGACTATTTCTAACGATGGGACCTTACTCAAGAAGCATTTCTATCGCGGTCTGATGAAATCGGAAGCCAGGTTAACCTACGAAACCGTTCAGGAAACAGCGGATAGCAATGGCGCCGAAGGACGAGGAGACTTGTGGGAGAGTCATTTAAAGCCACTTTATGCCGCTTATCACCTTCTTAAGAAGAAACGTGTGGAGCGTGGTGCGCTGGGAATTGAATCTCAAGAGTTTTATGTCGACCTGAGTGATGACAAGAAAACCGTGCAGAACATGCGCCCGCGTGAGCGGCTCACCAGTCACGAGCTGATCGAAGAGTTCATGATCCTTGCCAACGTTGCAGCGGCCGAAGTTTTGGAAGCAAAATCAGCTCTTTGTATGTATCGTATTCATGAGCCACCTGATGCTGCCAAGGTCGAAGGACTGCGCGCAATGTTGGAAACTTTGGACATGAAGTTACCACGCAGCAAACTAGCACCAGAACATTTCAACCGTATCTTAATGCAGGTTGAAAAGTCTCCGCACAAGGATCTCGTGCATGAGTCCGTTCTCCGGTCGCAGTCTTCGGCTTTCTATGGTCCCAAAAACCGGGGGCACTTCGGACTTGCCCTTAATTCTTACGGTCATTTTACGTCCCCTATTCGACGCTATGCTGATTTGATTGTCCATCGTCAGCTGGTTCATCACCTGAACCAGGGCGAAGGTGACTTCAATTATGATTCCATTGGCAATCTGACTGAAATTGGCGAGAAAATCTCAACCACCGAACGGCGGTCTGTCGATGCGGAAAGAGCTTCCAAAGATCGCTATGCTGCCGCCTACTACTCGAAGCATATTGGTGAAATTGTCGACGGGCGGATTTCGAGTGTCACCAAATTTGGGCTGTTCGTTAAACTGACTGCAACCGGTGCGGATGGATTACTGCCTTTTTCCTCTCTGCCGGATGACCGCTACGACTTATCTCAAAATGAGCAGTTCGTGACAGGGCGACGTTGGGGGCGAATCTTCTCTCGAGGCGACTTACTGAAGGTCAAAATCATTGATGCAGATCCCATTCTGGCTTCATTAGGATTCGAATTCGACAGCCTAATTTCATCAGTAGTGCCGAACGACTCCAAACGAATCGGCGGACTAAGCAAGCCAAAGGTAAAGCCTGCGAAGAAGGGCCGAAGAAAAAGAGCTCTTAGTAAATAATGATGGATTCTCGACTCCACTACAGACGTGCAATTCCAAGTAAATAGGGTATTCTCCTAATAAGCGCAGTTTATTTAGCGCACTTTTATTTGAATAAATCTTGGTTGGACCTTTGTTGTCGTCTTATTTCAGACGAGCTGTACAGCTCTTTGCCTGCTTCTTTGTTTTGCTTGTTGTTGCATCCTGTTCGCCACAACAGCTGCATAATCCTCTTGGCTCCCCGTCACAAGGGCCCAGCGGATTAAGCAGTTCAGAAGCCCAATATTACGCAGGCATGAACGCCATACTTGAGAATTATGTAGCAGAAATTCCCGCAGGAACATTGGCCCTCGTCGGCGTGAACGGTTTAGCTGCCATTGATCCCGGCTTCATGGTTCACCGGAGCCACCAGACCGCACTCATCACATTCACCAACGGTACGAACCAGCAAGTTGATCTTCCAATCACGAAAGATCCTGTCGTCTGGGCACGTTTCACTGATTACGTGGTAACTGTGGCGCGCGAGAACTCACCGAAAATTGCTGCCGCCCATGAAGAACAAATCTACGAAGCAGTGTTTGATGCCTATGTCTCTGTTCTTGATGAATACTCGCGCTATTGGAACAAGGTTCAGGCCAAGGCCCTTTGGGAACAGCTGTTAGGCTTCGGTGGTATCGGTATCACGTTGAAATTTGAGCGTCGCGGCATGCGAGTTCAAACTGTCTTGCGGAATTCACCCGCTCAAAAAGCAAAGATCCGCCCTGATGATTTGATCGTTGCAATTGATGGCATTCCCTTCCGCACCCATGACAATCCACAGAATTCAGTCAAACAGCTGCGCGGACCAGTAGGTTCAGTGGTGTGGGTGTCTTTGGAACGCGGCAATGGCCGCCCGCTAGACGTCAAAGTGAAAAGAGATGAGGTTGTGCCGGAGACTGTTCAAGGTCAGTATCTCGGCAACACGCTTTATCTAAAACTGTCCGGCTTTAACAAAACGACGGCGCGCTCAGTGTTGGAATCTCTCATCGGCCCTACTGGAGCCCGCACAAGAGGTGCAAACGGCATAATCTTAGATGTCAGAGGAAACCCAGGCGGTATCCTTCCGAGTTCTATCGCTATTGCTGACATGTTCCTCAATGGTAAGTCCATCAGTAAAACCACAGGTCGAGTGGCCGACTCTAACGATGATTTCTTCACCAAACTACCGGACGTCACGAACGGCCTACCACTGGTGATCCTGCAAGACGAGGAATCGGCTTCCGCCGCTGAAGTTCTTGCCGCCGCCATCCAGGACAACCGCCGCGGTATCATTATCGGCACCACCTCCTACGGCAAAGGCAGTGTGCAATCTAGTCTCCCGCTGCCCAACGGAGGACGTATTAACCTTACAATTGCGGAGTTCTCGGGACCCAATGGCACACCGCTTAATCGTTATGGCGTTACCCCGGACATCTGCACCAATCGTGCGAACTTCCAACTGGCCACCGCCTTGTCCAACGGTCAACTCTCCAGCGCCTCAAAGAGAAGTAGAGAACTGATCTCAGCAGGTGCGAAACCAAACCAGGTTCGCAAAATTTGCCCGCCGGCAAAATCGAGCCAAGACAAAGAGTTAGCGATGGCCCTAACGCTCATGTCAGATCCAGCCCTTTATCGCAGAGCCTTACAACTTTTACCTTAATAGAGCTGGATTTGTAGCGGTCATGAACCTATTGTCGAGCTCATGACCGATGAAGTAATCCCTCTTCCCTCCGCCACTCTGATACTCCTGCGCCCGTCGAACCAAGGCTTAGAAGTTTTGATGGGCCAGCGACACGCCACCCATTCCTTCATGCCGAACCGCTTTGTTTTTCCAGGTGGCCGTGTGGATGAGGAAGACAGTCTAGTTTCCGGATTTGCGGAGTGTCTTCCAAGAGCGCGAGATGACCAAGAACCAGCACTAGACGACGCAACCCGCCTCACATTGGCGAGAACCGTTCTTAGAGAAACGCTGGAAGAGACAGATCTGCTGATTGGCAGGCCAGAGACTCTCTCCACCAAAATCACCAACCCAGCACCAATTTGGCAATCCTACGCCGACAAAGGATTACGGCCTGCTTTCGAAGATCTCATCATGATTGGTCGAGCGATCACGCCTCCTCCTTCTCACAAGCGGTTTGATGCACGATTCTTTATGGCGGACGGCCGATTGGCCCATGGAGACTTGCCGGCAGACGGCGACAGTGGTGAGCTTTTGGACCTTGCATGGCGTCCCGTGGCGCAATTAGCGGGTCTAAAGATGCCAACCATCACCAAAATCCTGCTTTCTATCGCCGTAAAAGCCTGGAAAGACGATGGTCCAACGCTTCCCGATGAACCTTTCGAGTTCACGACTATTTGACCCTTGACAGTCTCCGAACAATCGCTATGTTCCGCGCAAATTCAACGCCCTCTATGGGTGAGATCGAGGTATTCCAATGGCTAAACCAGCTTCAATTTTGATCAGAATGGTCAGCTCCGCAGACACTGGCTTTTTCTACGTCACTAAGAAAAACGCACGTACTTCAACAGAAAAGCTTGAATTGCGCAAATACGATCCTGTTGCGCGCAAGCACGTAATGTTCAAGGAAGCAAAGATTAAGTAGTCTTACTCCTAAGACTGTTTGATGAAAAGGCGGTGCCAATTGGTAGCGCCTTTTTTTTACTGCACATACCCAACTGCTCATCCTGGCCATCAATTGGGCGAGCGCATCGCGCTAAGTTTGGTAGGAATTCCCCCCAGATCTCTTTGCGCGATACATAGCCTGATCAGCTTGCTCCAACAGCTGGGCGAAAGACTGTTCTTGCTCCGGCAATGTTGCGGCGATCCCAACGGACATGGAAATCCCTTCAAACTGACCAGTTGCGCCAGATAGCAACCGTTCAGCCAACGCTTTCCCACCGTCCGGACCGGTTGCGGGAAGAAAGATTGCGAATTCATCCCCCCCCTATACGGAAACAAAGATCCGCTGCCCTGACGGAGAGTTTGATCAGCTCTGCGGCCTTGGTGATGAATAGATCGCCCTGCCCATGGCCCTGCTCGTCATTGATGCGCTTTAAGCCATCAAGATCAACGATCAAAACACAGGCAGCCTGTCGCTGTTCACGTAGAGTTCGGAGTTGCCTGGGCAGTATTTCATCCAGATAATGCCGGTTGTAGAGACCTGTTAAACTGTCCTTTACCGAACGCTCCAAACTCTGGTGGTGGCGAGCCTTGAGTTGGCGTTCAAAATTGAGCTGTCGTAGCAAAGAAATTCCCCGGTAAACCAATTCATTTGGATCAATTGGTTTCACAACACAGTCGTCCACGCCTTGTCGGAAAGCCCGGTCCATTAAGACATCGTCAGGCTCATCCAGAACCAACAAAATTGGCCCAACATCATTCCCCAGCTTTGCTCTGAGTTCGACAGCAAAGCGCAGTCCACTGTGAGCGGCTTGCCCTTGGTTTACAACGAGCAGGTCAAATGCTTTGATTTCGTCGGCTCTCTCAGAATTCGCCGAAGGCTCGGGCAAAGCAGACGTGTCAAAACCCGCCCTTTCGAAAGAATCATGCCAAGACTCACGCAGAATTTCATCGTCTTCAACCAGTAAAATCACGCTATCGGCAGATGCTTCGATATCGCCAGCCAAAAGATTGTCACCGTACCGAAGGAGCAGCTGGTCTTTGTTTGTCTTCTTTCGAATCAGGCCACGCAACCGGGAAAACAACAAAGGGAAATTTATCGGCCTGACGATCAAATCGTCTGCGCCAGCCTTTATGGCCGTCAGTCTGAATGATGTCTCAAGGGAGGCTGTTACCATGATGATTGGCGTAAATTGTGCCTTCTCATCTCTTCTAACTGCTTCACAAAACGGAACGGCTTCACCTTGGTTCAAAGCTAGATCAGTGATGATCGCAGAAAAAGAGCCAAGGCGATCCAGCTTTTCAAGAGCATCAGGTCCAGAAGTCGCTTCTTCAACCAAGAAGAACTCTGCCTCGAGCCGCAACCGCAGGAGCCGCCGGTTAGCCGCTTTGTCGTCAACTATTAAAATTCTATCGCTCATGCGTTCATCTCATATCAGTTGGCTAGTTGCATCAGCAAAACAATCTTGCAAACAAATCCTAAACATTAACCGCTCCTCTTTTCCTTTGTGAACAAAAAGAGTACACAAAACCCACCATTTGGATTGAGGCCATTAGGATTGAGCTCAATGGCGGAAAAGAGAACGCCTATTCTCTGCCGAGATTGCTTTAGTAAGGACGAATCTCACCCAACAGTGGAAGCGCCTGTACGCTGCTCTCATTGCGGTTCTCCACGCCTACTCGTCAACACCGAGCTTTTTGATCTCACATTGGCCCACATCGATTGTGATGCTTTCTATGCCGCTGTCGAAAAACGCGACAATCCAGATCTTCTCGACAAACCTCTCATTATTGGCGGTGGTAAGCGTGGCGTTGTCTCTACGGCCTGTTATTTGGCGAGGATGACCGGCGTTCGCTCCGCAATGCCCATGTTTAAGGCGTTGAAACTCTGCCCCAATGCGACGGTCGTTAAGCCAAACATGGAAAAGTACACCGCCGTTGGCCGCGAGGTGCGAAACCGTATGCGCAATCTAACCCCACTGGTGGAACCCCTTTCAATTGATGAAGCTTTCCTGGACCTTGCAGGTACTGAAAAACTGCGGGAAGAACCAGCCGCGGTACAATTGGCAAGGTTTGCGAGCGAAGTCGCAGAGGACCTTGGCATCACTGTCTCTGTCGGGCTTAGTCATAATAAACTTATGGCGAAGCTAGCGTCCGACATCGATAAACCGCGCGGTTTTACTGTTATCAGCAAAGAGGAAACATTGGATTTCCTTGGTCCCCGTCCCGTTTCCCTTCTCTGGGGTGTGGGGAAAGTTCTAAACAAAAAACTCAATCAACAAGGTATCGAGAAGATCAGCGACCTCAGGCGTTTCGACCAGATGGAACTTATGGCCCGACACGGTTCTATGGGCCAACGCCTCTATCATTTTTGCCGTGGAATTGATCCACGCAAGGTGAGCATCGATGGCGAGACCAAATCGATCTCTTCTGAAACCACCTTTAACGAAGACATCGGTGATTTTGAAACGTTGAAGCGTAAGCTTTGGCCTTTGAGCGAATCAGTTTCCCGCCGAGCTAAGAAGAGCCAATTGTCCGGCCAGACCGTTACGCTCAAATTGAAGGATGATAGCTTCAACAATAGAACAAGAAGCCAAAAACTGGCTCACCCAACCTGCCTCGCAGAGGTCATTTATCAAACGGGGATCAGTCTACTAGAGAAGGAAGCGACTGGAGAAACAGATTTCCGCTTGCTCGGCATAGGCATTTCAACGCTCGGCCCCATAGAACTCGCTGATCCCATCGACCTTGCAGACCCAGACAGCTTCAAACGCCGCCAAATCGAAACCGCTATGGACAAAGTCAGAGAGAAGCTTGGCAAAGAAGCAATCAACAAAGGTCGTTTGATTGATTAGCGTAATCGAATTCCAGCATTCTGCACATATTCCAAAACAGCCTCAGCTGCAACTTCGCTTGGAAGTCTATCAGGATGCCTTAACCTGTCTGTAATCGCGCTGAGGGCCTCTATCTGCGCGTTACGGGCATCTTTATCCAGCAACAGCGGTTCAAGGGAAGCGATGACGTCTTCAAGTGTACAACGCCATTGAAGAAACTCAGGCTGGACCATCCGGTCAGCAATGATGTTAATCATTCCGGCGTATTTAACTTTGAGAAGCGTGTAACCAATAAGCGACGACACCATTGCCATTTTATACGTGATTATCGTTGGTACTTTTGCCCAGGCCAATTCCATGGAAACGGTCCCCGAACAAGCAAGTGCTGCGTCAGCTGCTGCAAATGCCTGGTCTTTGCTCTCTCCTTGTTCAATCAACATAGGCTTAGTCTCCCATGTCGACACCAATTCCTGGACCTCATCCTTAACATAGTCGACGACGGGCAGAACGGTTTTAAGATTGGGAATGCGCTCTTGGAAATGCTGCACGACTTCCTGGAAGAACGGCAACATTCGTCGAATCTCGCTCTTCCGAGAACCGGGCAAGAGAACCAAAACAAGGTCATCATCTTTGATTCCTAGCTTCACTCGACTTTCAACCCGACTAAAAACAACTCGGCTTTCTGTCAGAGGATGACCGACAAAGGTCGTTCTCAAACCGTGCTTAGTAAAGTAAGGAGGCTCAAAATCAAAAAGTGTCAGTAGGTGATCCAGGTACCGCGAAATCTTCTTCGCCCGTCGAGGCTTCCAGGCCCAAACAGTCGGCGCCACATAGTGTACTAAAGGAACGTCGAGGTGCTTCACTTTTCGAGCCACACGCAAAGAGAATCCCGGCGCGTCCACTGTTACCAAAACATCAGGCTTATCGGAGGAAACGGCTCCCACAACCTGATCAATTCGCTTCAAAATGCCAGGAATGTGCCTAATGACTTCGACGATGCCGTGGAGAGCGAGCTCCTCCATAGGAAACAAGCTCTTTAGGCCCTGCTCCTCCATTAAATTGCCACCAACACCGGAGAAGCGAGCCGTGGGATCAATCGCTTTGATCGCTTTCATCAAACGAGATCCCAAGAGATCTCCGCTGGCCTCGCCGGCGATGATGAATATGTGACCGGCCATCAGCCGCTCTCATTCGCATCAAGACCGATCAGAAACATGCCTGCTTCATCAGCCACAGATATCATCTCGTCCAAGGCAACAACGAGAGTTTCCCCCGCCTCAACGGCGATACCCGCGAACCCCGAAGCAGCGGCCGCTTTAACAGTATCTGGCCCTACGGTCGGCAGGTCAAGCCGTCGGTCTTGTTGTGGTTTCCGCACTTTGACAAGGACGGGAGCTTCCAGTGTTTTATCGCCAAGCGTTTGAGACCGATTGATTAGTGCATCAGTCCCCTCAATGGCCTCAACAGCCAAACACAAGTCGCCTTGCATGACGACGGCCTGTCCAATGTCCAAGGCACCGATCCCCTTCGCCAAGCGTTTACCGCTTTCCGCGCTCTGTAAGGCTGCTTCTGACGGCGATATCTGCCCCCAAACGCCTTTCTTAGCCACAGCATCAGAAAAGACCTCGTCGACACCCAGAACGTGGAAACCTTCTTCTTCGATGGCCGTTTTAACGGCGCCCATCAGAGAATTGTCGCCCAAAAAGCCTTTACCTAGCTTTGCAAGAAAGGCGGCTGCCTTTAGATCCGGCCTCAACGCTTTCAGGCTCGGACGCTCGACCTTGCCGACAAAAACGACATCGGTAACTTCTGCTTTCCGTAAATGGCTTAGCCCCTTGTTGACTTGCACCAGTCCCGTTTCAGAAAATTCAACGTCTTGATAATCTGAAGGGTTCGCAAAGGTTTCTAAGCCCAATACAAAAAAAGGCCGTCCGATAGCGATACAATGATCAACGAGGTCTCGAGGCAGGTGACCGCGGCCAGCAATGATCCCTAACTTAGACATCACTCTTTTTTTCGGGCATCAAGAACCCTCGTTTACTTTTGCGGGACAAGAACGCTACAAGCTCCTGTGTGACAAGGCTAGAAGCATTTTCATTAAGGAAATTCTGGAGACGGTTATCAAAAGTCTCGTCAGCCGCTTTGAACAAGCCATTGACGGCTGCCCTCAACTCGTGGACCTCCGACTTACCAAAACCTCGACGTCTCATCCCGATGATGTTAACGCCTTTCAGAGAGGCGCGTTCTCCGTGAACAAGTGCAAATGGAATGACATCGTATTCAACACCTGACATGCCACCAATCATTGCATACTTGCCAATGTGGACGAACTGGTGGATAGCTGCCAGTCCACCGATGATCGCAAAATCACCAACATGGACATGACCACCCAGGGTAACCAGGTTGGTCAAAATAGCGTTCTCACCAACCTGACAATCATGAGCAACGTGAACTCCAACCATAAGCATTGAGTTGTCGCCAATACGCGTATGGGCGCTGTCTTTGACAGTTCCACGGTGAATGGTAACGTTCTCCCGGATCAAAACGTTTTTACCAATGGTTACCTGTGTCGGTTCCCCCGTGTAGGTCATATCCTGAGGGGGCATACCAAGAGAGCAGAAGGGATAGACTTCGGTTCCCTCTCCAATTTCAGTGTGTCCCTGTACGATGACATGGCTGTGCAACTTAACGCCAGCGCCAATAGTCACATCCGGACCGATAACACAAAAAGGACCGATCTCGGCAGTGGCATCGACAACGGCTGTGTCAGCGATGACAGAACTAGAATGTATGTTCATTAAGAATTTTCTGTTGTCATGGCCGTTAGCTCAGCTTCAGCGACGATCTTACCGTCAACCTTAGCCACGCCGCGGAACCGTGAAATTGTACCACGCTGGCGCAGCAATGAGACGTGAAGATGAAGTTG
This sequence comes from uncultured Alphaproteobacteria bacterium, assembly GCA_905480575.1. Taxonomy (GTDB): domain Bacteria; phylum Pseudomonadota; class Alphaproteobacteria; order UBA7985; family CAJQQZ01; genus CAJQQZ01. The sequence continues at coordinate 21,754 of CAJQQZ010000048.1, forward strand.
ATCGCCTGGTTCAACCGGGCGACGGAACTTGGCCTGCTCTATGCCGAGGAAATAGACCAACTGTCCTGCAGATTCAGGTGATATCTGCATCCTGACCACCGCAGCTGTCTGTGCCATTGCTTCGATGGTCAAGACACCTGGCATGATTGGTTTTTCGGGAAAATGCCCTTGGAAAAACTCCTCATTCACCGTGACATTCTTGATGCCCGTTCCAGAAACTTTATCCGCATCAATATCAACAACTTTGTCAATCAACAGCATCGGATAGCGATGTGGGATAAGCTTCTTTATCTCTGTAACGTTGAGCGCCGTTACTGGTGCCTTTTCATCACCCATTATGGTGATCCTTTTACTGTTATTTCTTGCGAGTTAGTTTAGCGATTGCAATCTGTCTACGCCAGTATTCTTTGAGGTCAATCGCAGGCGCGCCACCAAGTTTATCACCTGGCTTGGTATCGCTCATGATGCCACTCATCGGTCCCAACTGTGTGCCGTCGGCCACATTCGTGTGGCCATTGACAGAGGAATGCCCGCCCATGACGACGAAGTTGCCAAGCTTGACACTGCCAGCGAGCGAACAATGAGCGACAATCACACAGTGATGGCCCATCTGCGCATTGTGGCCGATCTGAACCAGATTATCCAACATACAGCTATCGCCAATAATAGTGTCGCCTTGAGACCCTCGATCAATCGTCGTATTGGCACCAATCTCAACATCGTTACCAACAACAACTCTCCCAACTTGAGGGATCTTAACGAAGCCTTTAGCACCCATTGCGAAACCGTAGCCGCGCTGCCCCAGGACTGCACCGGCCAGAACAACACATCTATCGCCCATAATAGTATGCGAGATAGTGACGTTTTCACCGATCACACAGGCTTCGCCAATGACGCAATTCTTGCCGATGACGGCATTTTCTTTGATCTTCGAGTTTGCGCCGATCTCCGCACCAGCCTGTACAATCGCTCCAGCTCGGATCTCACAGCCCTCTGCGATTACCGCAGACGGATGGATTATAGCACTATCATCAATTGCAGGATCGGCTGTTTCTTCGGGATAAAAAAGTTGGGCTATCAGAGCAAAAGATCGGTGTGGATCCTCACTAATGAGCAATGCCATTCCTTCAGCAGCTTTAGCTGCATACTTTTCCTCCAAGACACAAGCGGCGGCTTGAGAGACCGCCAACTGATCAAGATATTTCTTGTTATGAAAGAAACTGAGGATGGATGTGCTGTCGGTATCGAGCGGACCGACATCCGTGATCTTTGTATCCGGGTCGACACCAGTAGCCAATGAGGCTTCACCTGCTGCTGCTAGTTCCCCCAGAGAGAACGGTCCCTGACGGGCGAAAAAACGTGAGTCAGCCATTTTGGACCATCACCTATTGAGGAACAAACTGCTTATTCGGTCGGAAGCTGTGGAAGTCTTTCGTTAAGGCGTTCCATCGCAGCCTTCGTAACATCAAAATCAGGAGCCATGATAACGACGGAAGTTTGAGTCAGAACCATGTTTGCTCCACGCTCTTGGGCTAACTCAGCAACAACCTTCATCAGTTCAGCCTCGATTTGGCGAACGCCACTGCCCATAACCTGATCCAAATACTGCTTACGCTGTTGGATGTTCTGCTGAATTGCCTGAACTTGCTGCTCTAGCTCGCGCGCTTTAGCATTGAAGTCTTCCTGGCTAAGGGAACTCTTTGACTTGATCAACTCTTGTTCTTTAGCCTGAAAAGCCTGTTGCTCTTTGGTGATCGCGTCTTGAAAGGCGCGACGCTGGCTGGTGATCTGATTACGCAGAACAACAGAAGCAGATGAATCTTGAATGATTTTATTAACATCTACTGAAATAATCAGAGGCGCACCGATTTGCTGTGCCTGACCGGCTACTGGCAGCAACGCTGCAAGCATTAGAGCAATAATAAGTGAATAACGTTTCATGGCTGAATACCCTTTTATTTAATTCTTAGAAGCGTGTTGCACCGCTGAAGCGGAACACCTGTTCGTCGTCGTATGTTTCGCTTTGGAGTGGATAACCGAAGTCAAACGCCAAAGGACCAATTGGAGAGACCCAAGTAAAACCAGCACCAGCGGAAACTCTAAGTGAGTCATCATCATCAAAGGCTGAGGTTACATATGTGGTGTCTGGGTCCCACAAAGAACCGGCATCAACAAATGTACGTCCAGTCAATTCTAATCCCAGGACTTTCGGTAACGGGAAGCGCAACTCTGCGGTCGCTGCATAATATTTAGTGCCTCTCAGCGACTCGCCCGTCGCAGTAATTCTTGGCCCAATACCACCGGAGTCAAAACCACGAACCTTAGATTCTCCCAATGAAAAACGGTCGGAGACAAGCGTTCCAGCACTATCAAAAGAGTTGAGTATTCCGCCTTCAAATGCCAGCTTGAGGCCCCAATCATCAGCAATTGGAAGAGGTCGCAGTACGGTCAAGGCGGCGACGTTCCTCAAATAGTTCACTTCGCCGCCAATACCGGCGTAGACTGTCGTCAGGGTTAGTCGCTGACCATCAGTTGGTTTAACGAGGCTGTCAAAGTCTGTATAAATCAATTGGTGGGTGAAGTCCGATCTATCAACACTTGCTGGCTCGTTAGCGACCACACCGCTAAGAGCCGCGCTGTTTTCAATTTCAGAGCGTTTCCAAGTATAACTCCAGTTTTGTCTCAAGTTCTCTGAGAGTTGGTAGCCAAATTTGATTGTGGCACCGATGTCGAGCTGCGTGTAGTCGGATTCATCAAAGTCTGTGTCATCGTAGAACAACTCCACACCGGCCGAAACCGGTCGATCACGAAAATAGGGATTACTAAAGCTTACGCGGCCTTTTTGGGAATCCGCAGAAATGGTTGCTTCGGCAGAAAGTGAATAACCCTTACCAAGCAAATTGTTCTCGCCGATTTTAACTTGCCCTTGCGCGCCAGCAGCCGTCGAGAAGCCAGCGCCAATTTCGAATGCGCCGGTCGATTGCTCCTCCAGATCGACATCGATGGTCGCCTTGTCTTCTGCTGAGCCTGGTCTTGGTGTAACTTCTGCTCTTGCAAAATAGGGCAGCCCCTCGATCGCACGCTTAGACTGACGGAGTTTGGTCACACTGAAGGCATCGCCTTCAATCAATCGAAATTCCCGACGAATGACGTTATCATGTGTGCGGACATTTCCTTTGATATTGATGCGCTCCACATAGACTTTCGCGCCCTCTTCAATTTTGAAATTGATGTTAACCAGGCGCGCTTTTTCATCTCTGTCGATCTGTGGCTTAATATCCACAAAAGCAAAGCCCAAATCGCTGGTTACATCTTTCAATTCTTCGATAGACCTCTCAAGCTTCTCAGCGTTGTAACGTTTACCGCTTTCTATTTTCAGGCTTTTGCGAACGCTAGACGTTTTCAGTTTTTCCAGTTCACTCTCGATTGTGATCTTACCAAATTTGTAAACCTCACCTTCTTCCATGGTGATAGTGATGACAAAGCCATCTTTGGAAGGAAGCAGTTCGCCCACGGAAGAAAGCACCCGAAAATCGGCATAGCCTCTTTTGAGGTAGAATTGCCTTAACAGTTCCTCGTCGACAGACAATCGATCGGGGTCATATGTATCTGTCGCGGTTAGAAACCGCCAAAACGCCGCTTCTTTAGTCAGAATCACATCCTTCAAGCGACGGTCAGAGAATCTTTTGTTGCCAATAAAGTTAACCGACTGAACCTTAGTCTTCTTGCCCTCTTCGATCTCGAAGACAACATTAACCCTGTTTCTCTCCAGCTTGATGATCTTGGGCTCAACCCGCGCACCAAACCGTCCAGATTTTTGATAAACATCAAGGAGTCTTTGGACGTCGTTTTTAACTTTGGTGACGGTGTAGACTTGGCGAGGTTTCAAACTGACTTCACTCACCAACGCGTCATCTTTGAATTTGTCATTCCCCTCAAAGGCGATCTTATTAACGATCAAGTTTTCCTTGATATCAATAATCAAGTTTCCGCCCTGCCGCCCAATGACGACATCGTTAAAGAGACCAGTGGCAAAGAGTGATTTTATCGCATCGTTGATCCGATCTGGATCGAAGGGATCACCTCGTCGTAAACTCAGGTAAGATAGAACTGTCGAATCTTCGATCCGCTGGTTACCCTGGACGACAATGTTTTGAATAATTCCAGCATTCGATTGTTGGGCTGCCTGCGATTGAGGCAGAGACTGGGCATAAGCATCACTGACAGCGCCAACAACTCCGCCGGAAAGCACAAAAGCAGAGAGCAACAAAGCTGCGCTAAGAACCTTCAAGCACCTCATCTGCACAATCTCCCAAACACTTTCAAAGCCCAAAATTGTGACTTCAAACTAATCGCACCGCCAAAGCGGCCTAGCGCCTCAAGCGCCTTAACTAAAAAAATGACTAACATCATTGAAAGTCGCAAATACCATCAAACTAATAAGAAGCATGAAGCCCACGCTAAAGGCCGCGTTTGCAACATTGTCAGGCAACGGTTTACCGCGCACAGCTTCAATTGCATAGAGAACAAGATGTCCGCCGTCCAAAACAGGGATTGGGAACAAATTGATCAGCCCTAGGCTGATGGAGAGCATAGCGGTGAGCATCAAAATCGGGACAATATTATAATTATAAATGTTACCGTCATCGTCGATTCCAGCTTTCGTTGCTTTCCCAACCAAAGTTCCAATACCAACCGGCCCGCTGAGACCATCTGTTTTGCGTTTGCCTACAATCATTTGACCGATAGCTTTTAGGCTGCCCCAAGCAATCTTGTAGGTGTCATTCAGCGCTGCGCCTAAAGCTTGCCCAGGAGACAGTCTCTCTCGTGTGCCAACACCATCGGAGATGACCCCTATTTGGCTCATCTCAATGTCTTTGCCGGAGTGATCTGTTATCACTATTCGATCCGGCGTCACGAGGACATCAACTATCTGTCCAACTCGATCAACCTCAAAAACCATTTGAGAACCGTTGTTTAACTGAACGGCAAAACGTATGTCTTCAAATCTGGCTATGCTAGATCCATCAATGGATATGATTTTGTCACCTGGTTGAAAACCTGCTTTCTCCGCCGCAGAGCCTGGCTTCACTCCGCCGATTACAGACGAAGTTGTTTGCTGTCCGTACACCATGAAAACAAAGCAAAAGACCACGATCGCGAGAATGAAGTTCGCGATAGGCCCTGCTGCAACAACCGCTGCACGCTGCCACAAGGCTTTATGATGAAAGGATTGAGATTTTTCTTCGTCGCTCATGTCATCGAGATCGCGCCCGCCAGCACTTGCTGCGTTCGCATCGCCAAACATTTTGACGTATCCACCGAGAGGTATCAGGCTAAACTTCCAACGGGTTCCAAGCTTGTCTGTATAACCAAACAACTCCTTACCAAAACCCACAGAGAAAACTTCAACTTTGACGCCATTCCAGCGAGCCAGAAGATAGTGTCCAAGCTCATGGAAATAGACGAGCACAGTCAATACCAACAGAAAGGGTACGATTATCTGTCCAAAAATCTGCCAGATAGAGTCGATCAAGCTAGGCTTCCAATAAAAATAAATTAATCAAATCGAGTCGACTATAGAGTCGATTTTTCCAAAAGGCAATTCGTCTTTGCTGTTTCTCGCATAGATTTCTCTCCTTTTAGACTCCGAAATTCAATCTCGATGTCCCATTTTTTAGTTTTTACTTATCAAATGCTGAACCAGCAAGCGCGTTTCTCTGTCACTATCGATTATCTGTGGCAATTCTTGGGCAGGCGACCACTCAATTTGCTCTAGAGCTGCCTCAACCATAGCTGGGATATCCATGAAAGTTATTTTCCGCTTCAAAAAGGCAGAAACCGCCTCTTCATTGGCTGCATTCAGAACCGTCGTTGCGTTGCCCCCTACTTCCATCGCTTCAATCGCTAGTCTGAGGCAAGGAAAGCGTTCATGGCAAGGCGCTTCAAATGTCATCATCCCTAATTTAACAAGGTCAAGCGGCGGACAAGGTGTCTCAATGCGTTCCGGCCAAGCCATGGCGTAGGCTATCGGCAAGCGCATGTCGGGGTTCGCAAGCTGTGCAATCACCGACCCATCGCAATAATGAACCAAGGCGTGGATGATCGATTGGCGATGAACGACGGCATCAAGTTGATCTGGCCTCAGGTCGAAGAGATGCTTGGCCTCGATTAACTCCAACCCTTTGTTCATCAAGGAGGCTGAATCAATCGTTATCTTGCGGCCCATTTCCCAACTAGGATGTTTCAGTGCCTGTTCTAATTGTGCGTTTTGAATTTGTTCTTTTGACCAGTCGCGGAACGGCCCACCAGAAGCCGTTATCGTGACCTTGTCAATTTTGGTTCTTTGCTCCGGATCAAAACATTGAAACACAGCACAATGCTCTGAGTCGACTGGCAAGATCTTGACTCCTCGCCTTCTGGCTTCGGCCATCACCAAGTCGCCGGCACAAACGAGTGTTTCTTTGTTCGCTAGCGCTATATTGTTTCCTGCCTTGATCGCATTCAACGTCGGCAAAAGACCCGGAGCCCCAACAATTGCAGCCAGCGTCAAATCACAGGGTTCAGCCGCGACATCGCGAATTGCCTGTTCCCCTGCCAATACTTCAACGGAACATCCACTGAGAGCAGTTTGCAGGGCTTCTCGTTTCGACTCATTTTTGATAACGACGGAAGCAGGCTGAAACTCTTTTGCTTGTTGCGCTAGAAGTTCGGCGTTTTCATTTGCTGTGAGGACTGTGACCTTAAATCGATCAGAGTGCTGCCTTACGACATCAAGTGTGCTGCATCCGATTGAGCCGGTCGATCCAAAAATCGCAACCTTCTTTACACCGCCACTGTTGACTCGCATCAAGACATCCAAAGCAATAGTGCAACGAGGGTGGCGGCCGTCATGAATCCGTCCATCCTATCAAGGATACCACCGTGTCCTGGCAAAATGTTGCTAGAGTCCTTCACACCAAATCTACGTTTCACATAGGATTCCCAAAAGTCTCCTGCTTGAGCAACAACCGCAATCAAAGGTCCCAAAATTAGGGGAGAGATCTCCATCGGGTAAAGTACAAAATACTGGAAGGCTAAACAGGTAAGCGTTGCACCGAAGATGCCACCCAACAACCCAGCCCATGTCTTGTTTGGGCTAATAGAAGGAGCAATTTTGGGTCCACCCAAAACTTTCCCAAAGGCAAAAGCCAAAATATCGACAGCCCAAACAGTTACCAGAAGCCACAGAAAACCAGAAATGCCGAGGTGGTCAAGAATATAGAACGTCGCAAAAACGGGTACTGTAACGTAGGTCAGGCCCAGACTATGCCAGCTGTGCTTCTCTTTTCGGACAAACAAGGAAGCCAGTATTCCAAGCACAACAAATGTGGCCGCATACCCAAAATGAGCATGGCTCACTAGAAGCAAACTGCTACCGATAACTGTCAAGCTCATCGCGTCAGCACTGGCCAGTTGTCCAAGTCGGTTTCCAGACACCAAACTATCCCATTCTCGCATCATCAGCACAGCAAAGAGGATAACAAGCGCATCCACCACCGGACGGCCGAGGTAAAGCAGGAACAAAGCAAGTGGAATCGCGACGGCTGCAGTGGACAATCGGGCTTTTAGGCTTTCCAATAGATTCATTCGGCTGCTCCAGTAACGTCTTCGGCTCCAAAGCGGCGTTGACGATTTGAATAGTCCGCGAGAGCTTGCTCAAGACAAGCTTTGTCAAAATCAGGCCAAAGGGTATCTGTAAAAACCAACTCGCTGTAGGCTATTTGCCATAGCAGGAAATTACTGATGCGCAACTCGCCACTTGTTCTAATGAGAAGATCGAGCGGTGGCAAATCACTTGTCATGAGACAATCCTCGAACAGCTGTTCGTTTATGTCACCAGGTTGGATTTCACCGTTTGCAACTCTTTGAGCCAGTTTCTGGCTTGCCGAGACAATTTCTGACCTCGCCCCATAAGAGAGAGCAATAGTCACATTGATTCGACTGTTTGTCGCTGTCAGGGCCTCGGCCCCTTCGATCAGCTTGACGATATCGGGTGCCAGCCGATCACGTTCACCAATGACCCGGAGCTTGGCCCCCTTCTTGTGGAGAGTTTGAAGCTCGTTTTTTAGATAGAACCTCAACAAGCCCATGAGGTCAGAGACCTCATCTGTCGACCGCTTCCAGTTCTCGGTCGAGAAACCGAAAACCGTCAGGAATTCAACACCCAGTTCTGCTGCATTCTCAACAGTATTCCTAAGCGCTTCAAGCCCTTTGCGGTGTCCTTGCGTTCTAGACAGGCCTCTTTTCTTCGCCCAACGGCCATTGCCGTCCATGATGATCGCAATGTGTTTCGGCAATTGAATCATGATTGTCTAACGACCCTCGATCAGACCTGCATGATCTCTTGTTCTTTAGTCGCGAGCTGATCGTCGAGAATTTTAATGGCAGCATCAGTGAGCTTTTGAACCTCGTCAGAAAATCCCCGCTGCTCATCTTGAGACATGTCGCCGTCTTTCTCTGCTTTTTTGGCACTGTCCATCCCGTCACGACGAACGTTGCGGATCGCAATTCGACCCTGCTCAGCGTATTTTCCAGCGATCTTCACCAGGTCTTTACGACGGTCCTCGGTGAGATCAGGCAATGGAATGCGCAACAACTGACCATCGACAACGGGATTCAAGCCAAGATCTGACTGTCTAATTGCTTTCTCAACAGCAGCAGCCATTGTCTTATCCCACACTTGGACCGTTAACAGTCTTGCTTCCGGTGCTGCCACAGACGCAACCTGGGTGAGTGGCATCATAGAGCCGTAGGCTTCAACCTGAATAGGATCCAAAAGAGAAGCGGAGGCACGATTAGCTCTCAAACCGGCAAGCTCTTTACGGAATGCCTCAACAGCACCATCCATACGTTTTTTCAGATCATTCAAATCAGTCATCGTCTTTTCCTTAACCTAATCAGGGTTACTCTTTGATTATAGTAAACTGGCCTTGCCCCTGAACCGCACGAGCCATAGCACCCGGCTCCACCAAAGAGAAAACTAGTATTGGAATATTGCTTTCTCGTGCAAGCGATATGGCGGCGTGATCCATCACACCAAGATCGTCGCTCAATACTTTGAGATAACTGAGTTCACTATACCGTTTTGCATCAGGGTTCTTGACAGGGTCACTATCATAAACGCCATCAACCTTTGTACCCTTCAACAAAGCGTTACAGCTCATCTCAGCAGCTCTGAGAGCAGAAGCACTATCAGTTGTGAAGAATGGGTTTCCAGTACCAGCAGCGAAAATTACAATCCGCCCTTTTTGCAGGTGTCTGATAGCCCGATTTCTGATGTAGGGCTCACACACCGAAGCCATGGGGATCGCCGACTGCACGCGGCAATCACACCCCTGCTCTTCCAGCGCATTTCTAAGCGCCAGTGCGTTCATCACCGTCGCAAGCATGCCCATATGGTCAGCGGTTGTTCTATCCATGCCTTTTGCAGCACCAGACATGCCGCGGAAGATGTTACCACCCCCAACAACCAAGCACATCTCCGTTCCCAGATCGTAGACAGTTTTCAGTTCCGCTGCGACTCTATTGACCGTTTCCGGATCAAGGCCAAACTCTTGGTTTCCCATCAGAGCTTCGCCAGAAATCTTCAGGAGCACTCTTTTATAAACAAGGTTGTCGCTAGACATGGATTTCCCGTACAAAAACAAAAAGACGCTCCCCTACAAAGGGAGCGCCTTTTACTACTCGATTTGGCGCTGCTTAACAACGCTGGATTCGTGTATAAGTCAGAAATTAACCGCCAACAGCAGCCGCAACTTCAGCTGCGAAATCTTCTTCTTTCTTCTCGATGCCTTCACCAAGCTGCATACGAACGAACGCGGCAAGTTTGATTTCTGCACCCATGTCTTTGCCAGCTTGCTCGATTACTTTGCGAACCTGAGTTTCGCCATCGATCACAGAAGTCTGCTCGAGAAGAACGACTTCCTGGTAGTACTTGCGCATACGGCCATCAACCATCTTTTCGATGATTTCTTCAGGCTTACCTGAATCACGAGCTTGCTCGACAAGAACGTTGCGCTCTTTGGCAACAGCTTCTGGATCCAGATCATCGACGCTCAACGATTGTGGGTTGGTTGCAGCGATGTGCATAGCAATCTGTTTGCCAAGTGCGTTCAGCTTGTCAGCATCACCAGCGGATTCCAACGCAACGAGAACACCGATTTTGCCCATGCCACCAGCGACAGCATTGTGAACGTAAGACGCTACAACACCAGAGGAAACCTCAAGGCGCTCCATACGGCGGATCGACATGTTCTCACCGATTGTCGCGATTTGATGTGTCAGCTCGTCGGCGACGTTGCGGCCCGTACCGGGATAGTCAGCGGCTTTCAAAGCATCAACGTCAGCAACTGTCGCTGCCAAATTTCCGATTTCGCCAACGAACGCTTGGAATGAATCGTTTCTTGAAACGAAATCAGTTTCTGAGTTCACTTCGACAACCGCCGCCGATGTACCAGCAGCAGCCACAGCAACCAGACCTTCGGCAGCAACACGACCAGATTTCTTTGCAGCAGCCGAGAGACCTTTCGTGCGAAGCCAATCAACCGCAGCTTCCAAGTTACCATCTGTTTCGGACAAAGCTTTCTTGCAGTCCATCATGCCTGCGCCAGAGGACTCGCGCAGCTCTTTTACCAATGCAGCTGTAATAGCCATGATATTTCACTTTCTAGATTTTAACTAAAGGAGCTCCGGAAGTTTTAACCTTCCGAAGCATCACTTAATTTTCAATTGCCCCAACAACTGGGGAATTATTTCAGACTTTCAAGCCTTTAAGAAGCTGGTGCTTCTTCTGCAGCAGGAGCCGCAGCTTCAGGAGCAGCCTCTGCAGCAGGTGCTTCCGCTGCTACAGCAGCTTCCATCGGAGCTTCAGCAGATTCGCCAGCATCTCTGCCACTTGCTGTTACTTCAGCCTGGATACCGTCAAGAACGGAATCAGAGAAGAGCTGGCAGTAAAGAGCAATCGCGCGTGTCGCATCGTCGTTACCAGGAATTGGCAAATCGATACCATCCGGGCTTGAGTTCGTGTCAACAACACCAACGATAGGAATACCGAGCTTGCGGCCTTCCTCTACAGCCAGGTGCTCTTTGTTTGTATCGATGATAACGATGATATCAGGCAAACCGCCCATATCTTTAATACCGCCAAGCGCACGCTCTAGCTTTTCGCTCTCACGAGAAAGGGAAAGCTGCTCTTTTTTCGTCAAAGACTGAACTTCGCCGCTTTCGAACTTGCCCTCAAGCTCACGGAGACGCTTGATTGAATTGGAGATTGTCTTCCAGTTAGTGAGCATGCCGCCCAACCAACGGTGGTCAACGTAGTACTGACCACAGCGACGTGCAGCTTCTTTAATCTGCTCACCCGCTTGACGTTTTGTACCAACAAACAAAACACGACCGCCACCAGCAACAGTTGCGCGGATCGCTTCCAACGCACGGCTCAGCATAGGAACTGTTTCGTCAAGGTTCAAAATGTGGATGTTGTTGCGCTCACCAAAGATGAAGGGAGCCATTTTTGGGTTCCAGCGACGTGTGTGGTGCCCAAAGTGAACGCCAGCTTCCAATAGCTGACGCATGGTGAAAGTAGGTAACGCCATTCGTTCTCTCTTTTCCGGTTAATCCTCCGCAAGTCATCTGCACCCCTCATCATTAAGAGGCACCGGAACGATTGACCAGGATTTCTCCCCAGCCACTCGCAAAACCTGCGTGTGTTTTAAGATGGGCGCTCTTTAATCGAAGTTCTTAAGGATTGCAAGGGGGCTGGCGTTTAGAATCGAGGGAAAGAATTCGTTCACAACCATGCTTGCTTTACGAGATGGCTAAACATACATTTAGGCGAGCCTGCATACACTGCATGCCGACGACAAAATTGCACTACACTTCGCCAACAAAGCTGTCTTTTCGAGGAGATTGACTGTGAAAAAAATTACCGGCGGATGCCAGTGCGGCAAAGCCAGAATTGAAGCGAAAGGTGTACCCGACCGTGTTGGAATTTGCCATTGCCTTGATTGTCGTAAGCATCACGGTGCTTTGTTTTACGCCGCTGCAATATTCGGTGAGGATGCCGTAGTAATCGAAGGCGAGACAAAGGACTATCGCGGACGTCACTTCTGCCCCGCTTGTGGATCGTCGGTGTACGCCCAAACAGGTTGCGAAATCGAAATACATCTAGGGGCATTGGATGAACCAAACCAGTGCACCCCTACTTACGAAAGCTGGACCGTTCGTCGAGAGCCCTGGCTACCGCAATTTCCCACGACCAAACGATACGACCGGGACCGTTAAGCCTCGAAACATCCGAGAAACCAAGCTTATTTAGCCTAACAGATATCTTCGTTCTCGCTCACCGAAACAGCCTAGTGCTGCAAAGCATTGATCTCTTGCGGGCCACAGGCTCCTTGCACGAAGCAACGTTGCATTGCTTCTACCTGCTCGCGTGACGGCCAAGATTTAGACATCGAATCGCATGGACCCGGCGCATAAACATACTGTCCGTTCCGTGCCTCCAAAAAAAACCATCATCGTGTCTCTTGGCTGCGGTAGGCCACCGCACCAGGACGCCAAGCATTTGGTTTCAACGATCACTGGCCAATGGTGGTGGGGACCGACAAATCCGCTTCCTACCTGATTACCCTGAAAATTATAACTTACAGCCATGGGCACGCCGGGCTGAGCTTGTGGTACCGGGCCTGTTGGCTCAAAGTTACCAATCATCAAAGCGTAAGGTTCTGGCACCTCATTCAATTGATTGAACGTTTGGGCCAAGTTTGGCGGGATGCATGACAAAGCGACAGCTTGCTGCACTGAAAAAAGCAATGCCCCTAGCGTTAATGCCCCTTGAGCAAAAATGATTCTACGCATTATTCGGTCTCCTCCCTTAATGTCTGATGTCTCACCCTATCATGTCTGCAATAGATGGCCAAATTGTGAAAAGAGGCTTCAAAATGGCTGTGTTGTAATTTTTTTTACAGCAACCCAGCAGTGGGCCGTTAAATTTTTACAAACTTTACTGGGCGGGTTTGCAAGACTCTGGCATTGTTTCTAAACTATGCACTAGGAATCAAAAATAGAGTCATTTGACTTTTGACCCCAGAGCGCTATTTTGGCGCCCACTAACATACAGATGGAAAAATCCATCGGCCGGGTTCAAAAAACCCGAACAAACAACATGGCTTAGGGAGGTCTATAGATGCCGATTCAGCAGGCACCTGCAGGAATGGATACTTTTCCAAAAATTTTGCGCGACCACGCAAAAGTCAGACCAGACAAAGTAGCATACCGTGAAAAAGAATTCGGTATTTGGCAAGCCTACAATTGGTCTGAAGTCAACGATCACGTTCGAGCTCTTGCCCAAGGCCTCCATGTACAGGGTGTGAAACGCGGTGACCGCATCGCGATTATCGGCAACAACCGCCCTCGCCTTTATTGGGCCATGGCTGCAGCTCAGGCTATCGGTGCAGTTCCCGTCCCCATGTACCAAGACGCCGTAGCAAAAGACATCGGCTACGTGCTTGAGCATGCTGAAATCACGGCTGTCGTGGCTGAAAACCAGGAACAGGTCGACAAAGTTCTTGAGATTCACGACCAATGTCCATCGATCAAGACGGTCATCTACTGCGATCCTAAGGGGCTCAGAAAATACGAGGTTCCTTTCCTTTTCTCTTTCAGCGACATTCAAGAAAAAGGCCGCGAGTTTGCTATTGGTAACGCAAGCTTCCTAGATGCTGAAATTGACCGGGGGAAAGCCGACGATATTGCCGTGCTGCCCTACACTTCAGGAACAACCGGCAACCCCAAAGGTGTTGTGCTTTCCCACAACAACATTCTTTGTTCTTCCTTCAATGCAAATGAATTTGAAGGGCTCACAGAAAACGAAGAAATTCTCGCCTATTTGCCGATGGCTTGGATTGGCGATCATATCTTCTCTTATGGTCAGGCATTGGTTGCGGGATTTGCTGTCAACTGTCCTGAGTCAACCGAAACGGTGTTGACGGACTTGAGAGAAATTGGCCCGACATACTATTTTGCACCGCCTCGCGTTTTTGAGAACCTACTGACCACTGTCATGGTTCGCATGGAGGATGCGTCTAAGATCAAACGTAGTGTTTTCAATCACTTCCTGGGTGTCGCCAAAAGAGTTGGCGCAGACATTCTTGAAGGTCGTTCCGTCAGTTTTGGCGATAGAATTCAGTACGCCTTGGGCAACTTGATCGTTTATGGCCCATTGAAAGACACCCTGGGCCTTCGCCGTGTACATTTGGCCTATACTGCCGGTGAAGCTATTGGCCCTGAAATCTTTGATTTCTACCGTTCACTCGGGGTAAATTTAAAGCAACTCTATGGCTCTACAGAAGCGTCCGTTTATGTGACAATCCAGCCAAATGGAGAAATCAGATCTGATACTGTTGGTCCGCCAGCGCCGGGTACAGAAGTCAAGATCGACGAAAAAACAAAAGAAGTACTCTTCAAAAGCCCTGGTGTTTTCGTCGAATACTTCAAAAACCCGAAAGCCACCGCAGAGACGAAAACCAAAGATGGTTGGGTCATGACGGGCGACGCTGGTTTCTTCGACGACGAAGGCCACTTGCACATTATCGACAGAGCCAAAGACGTGGGGACATTGAAGGACGGAACGCTTTTTGCTCCTAAGTACATTGAAAACAAACTGAAATTCTTCCCGAACGTCAAGGAAGCCGTAGCTTTTGGAGCAGACAGAGACCAAGTCACTGCCTTTATCAATCTTGACCTTCAGGCGGTTGGTAGTTGGGCAGAGCGCAACAATATTGCTTATGCCTCCTACCAAGAATTGACCGCTATTCCGGAAATTGAGAACTTGCTGAAAGAGAATGTTGAGCAAGTCAATGCTGACTTGGCAAACGATCCAAATGTTGCAAGTTCTCAGATCACACGGTTCATTCTGTTACCTAAAGAACTGGACGCGGATGATGGTGAGTTGACCCAAACCCGTAAAGTTCGCCGTCGTATTGTCGCTGAACGCTACGAAGGGCTTATTAACGCTTTATATTCGAACGACTCAGAAGCTCATATGAAGGCTGAAGTGACGTTCGAAGATGGTCGCAAAGGCTTCCTGGAAGCCGACGTAAAAATAATCGACGCTCAGACTTTTGAGCCACAGAAGAAAGCCGCTTAATCAATGAATGAACCCGCAGCTCAAGCCGCAGGATCTCATGACAAGGTCATTGGCGATGTTATGTTGGACGTTAATGCGATCACTCTCCGTTTTGGTGGAGTGGTGGCGCTCAACAACATTTCCTTTAATGTTCGAAAACATGAAATTCTAGCGATTATTGGCCCCAACGGTGCCGGCAAAACGTCGATGCTTAATGTGATTAATGGTTTTTACCATCCTCAAGAGGGAGAGATCACATTTAAGGGCAATGTTCGCAGCCAAATGCGCCCACATATCGCCGCGTCTCAGGGAATAGCCCGTACTTTCCAGAACGTGGCGCTCTTCAAAGGCATGTCGACCCTCGATAACATCATGTCTGGGCGTTTGATGAAAATGAAACGCAACTTTCTTTGGCAAGCACTGCACTTTGGTCCAGCGCGCAAGGAAGAGTTGGAACATCGTGCTTTTGTCGAGAAAATCATCGACTTCCTTGAAATTCAATCCATCCGCAAAACACCTGTTGGGCGTTTGCCTTATGGATTGCAAAAGCGTGTTGAGTTGGGCCGTGCCTTGGCCATGGAACCAGAGCTACTGTTGCTCGACGAACCAATGGCGGGCATGAACACTGAGGAAAAAGAGGACATGTGCCGCTTTATTCTGGATGTGAATGATGAATTCGGCACCACCATTTGCCTGATCGAACATGATATGGGCGTTGTTATGGATATCTCTGATCGTGTGGTCGTTCTGGACTATGGTCGCAAAATTGGTGACGGAACACCTAATGAGGTTCGAAACAATCAAGAAGTTATCGACGCCTATTTGGGAGTCAGCCATGATTAACACATCAACAGTAACAAACAGAGGGGAGCAATAAAATGGAACTGCTACAAGCCTTATTCGTATCTCCTTTCATGGATATGTGGAACGAACCCGCATTCTTTATCGAGACTTTCACCAAAGGCCTGCTGACCGGTGTCCTCTATTCACTGGTGGCTCTTGGTTTCGTTTTGATTTTCAAGGCCTCAGGCGTTTTCAACTTCGCCCAAGGTGTCATGGCTTTATTCGCTGCTCTGACTCTGGTCGGATTACTCGAATTCATGCAAGGCAAGGACATGACCGCCAACCATTTGGTGGGAATGACCGTTGTTGCCGCCGTTGTCGCCATTGGCATGCTTGGTTTGAAAAAAGTTAATAAAATCAGCTCTGTACAGGCACCTTATGCGCTTCTGGGCTTCTGCGCAGTCGTCGGATTTGCCTGGATATTGCGCACGATAGGCCTCCCGAATTACATACTGATCCCCTTCGCGATTGTCGGTACAATCATCACGATGATAGCCCTCGCCTACCTGATAGAAATCGCCGTTTTGAGGCCCTTGGTTAACCAGGAACTGATCATCCTCTTTATGTCGACACTCGGTCTTGCTTATGTTCTCGAAGGTGTTGGTGACTTGTTGTGGGGCTCTGATGTTAAGATCTTAGACATTGGCCTGCCTACCGATATCTATATCGCTGAGTTTCCATTCGGTGATGTTTACATAGAACAACTGGATATGGTCGCCGCTGTCGTCGCAGCGGCAATGGTGATAATTCTAGCAATATTCTTTAACAAGACACGCATTGGTCGCGCTCTTCGAGCGGTGGCAGATGATCACCAAGCAGCGATGTCCGTCGGTATCCCATTGAAAACCATTTGGGTTATTGTTTGGTCAGTCGCGGGTATTGTTGCGATGGTTGCTGGCGTTATGTGGGGCAGCAGCTCTGGTGTTCAATTCTCGTTGTCGCTTATCGCACTCAAGGCCCTGCCTGTTCTTATTCTCGGAGGTTTCACGTCAATTCCAGGCGCCATCGTCGGCGGATTGATTATTGGTGTTTCTGAAAAACTGGCAGAAGTCTTCTGGTATGACCTCCATGGCGGTGCCATTGAGAACTGGTTCGCTTACTTTGTTGCACTCGCATTCTTGTTGTTCAGGCCCCAAGGTCTGTTCGGCGAGAAAATCATTGAACGTATTTAAGGAGGGTTTGAAACATGTTTTATCGTGAATCCGGTCAATTCAAGTCCTCTTACGCAAAAGATCAGGCGATCTTCCCGATCCGCCAAGATCAGATTGCAATTGTCTTAATTCTTGCAGTCGCTTTCCTGGTCGTTCCTTGGTTTGTAAACGACTATTGGTCTAAATCAGTCCTCCAGCCATTCTTGGTTTTCTCCATTGCTGCAATCGGTCTCAATATCCTTGTTGGATATTGCGGACAGATCTCGCTGGGTACCGGTGGATTTATGGCGGTCGGCGCTTACGCCTCCTACAAGATCATGACTTCTTTTCCGGACATGCCGATTGTCTTGGTAATCATTTTGTCGGGTTTCTGTGCGGCAGGTGTCGGAATTCTCTTTGGCCTGCCTTCTCTGCGCATTAAGGGCTTCTATCTGGCGGTGGCGACGTTGGCGTCCCAGTTCTTCCTGATTTGGATGTTTAACAAGGTTCCTTGGTTCCATAACTATACCATGAGCCAAATCACAGTCCCTCCCCGCGAATTTTTAGGTGTCACGGTCACTTCATCTTCCGCCGGACCTGCAGCGCAGTATTTGTTCTGTCTCGGTTTTGTCGTCGTCGGTGCGTGGCTGGCGAAAAATCTTGTTCGCGGTCGAACAGGTAGATCCTGGATGGCTATCAGAGATATGGACATAGCGGCTGAGTTGATTGGTATCCGTCCTCTTCAAACCAAGCTTCTGGCATTCGCCATCTCATCCTTTTACATCGGTATCTCAGGCGCTCTCATCTTCTGCGTCTATCTCGGCACCGTGGAGGCCAGTGAAGCTTTTGATATTAACCAGTCATTCCTTGTATTGTTTATGATCATCATTGGTGGTCTTGGATCAATTCTAGGTTCCTTCTTGGGCGCTGGCTTTATGATCCTTATGCCAATCGTTCTAAAGAACATCATGGTTGGCTCGTTTGGCATGGCGGCTGTTACAGCCAAGCACATTGAGATCTCCCTTATGGGAGTATTGATTGTTTTCTTCTTGATCGTTGAACCGCATGGTTTTGCGCGCCTCTGGCAGATCTTGAAGGAAAAACTGAGACTCTGGCCCTTCCCTTACTAAGAGGGGCCAAACAGAATCGCTCGCGTTGTAGCGGTTTGCGCTCAAAGAGGTCTTAAGCTAAGCTGAAAGTCCTCAAAGCAATTTGGGTGAATAAACAACGCAATTGTTGAATTGGGAGAACCCTTATGAACTTAAAAAAACTAGCTCTCGGTGCTCTAGCCGCAGCTGTTGTCGCTACACCAATGGCGCTCAGCACTCCGGCTTCTGCTTACGAGTACACAATTCCTGGTCTGGTCTACAGAACTGGCCCTTATGCCCCTAACGGCATTCCTTTCGCTAACGGCTATGCTGATTACTTTAAGCTCCTGAACGAGCGTGACGGCGGTATCGGCGGTGTTAAGCTGAACGTTGTTGAGTGTGAAACAGGCTACAACACTAAAGTCGGTGTTGAGTGCTATGAGAACCTAAAGAATGAAGGCGATTCAGGCGCTATGGTTTTCAGCCCGCTTTCTACTGGTATCACTTACGCATTGATCCCGAAGGCGACTGAAGACGAAATTCCTATCTTCTCTATGGGCTATGGCCGTACATCAGCTGCTGATGGTACTGTTTTCCCTTGGGTCTTTAACTTCCCAACAACCTACTGGTCGCAGGCAACAGCCTTCGTTAAGTATGTTGGCGCTCAAGAAGGCGGCATGGAAAACCTAAAAGGCAAGAAGATTGCTTTGGTTTACCACAACTCTGCTTACGGTAAAGAGCCGATCAAGACCCTTGAAGTACTCGCTGCTGACCTCGGGTTCGAGTTGATGCTTCTTCCTGTTGACCACCCAGGTCAGGAACAGAAAGCGACATGGCTCCAGGTTCGTCGTGCTAAGCCTGACTGGATCTTCATGTGGGGTTGGGGTGTTATGAACCAGGTTGCTATTAAAGAAGCAGCCTCAATCAAGTACCCAATGGATCATTTCATCGGCGTTTGGTGGTCAGGTTCTGAAAATGACGTCCTTCCTGCTGGTGACGGTGCGAACGGTTATCTCGCTGGTACATTCCACTCACCTTCAAACTCATTGCCAGTTCACGACCAAATTCGTGACATGCTCTATGCAAATGGCAACGGTGCCGGCGAAGTCGACCGTGTTGGCGAAGTTCTTTACAACCGCGGTATGCTGAACGCCATGTTCATTGCTGAAGGCATCAAGAATGCTCAAGCAATCCACGGCACAACAGAGCTTCGTGGTAAGCATCTTCGTGATGGTCTTGAGGCTATGGACATTACTGAGGCCCGCCTCGCTGAACTTGGTATGGGCGGTTTCACTCCAGAAGTGAAAGTTACCTGTGCTGATCACGAGGGTGGTGGACCGGTTCGCATTCAACAGTGGAATGCTGCTGACCAAAAATGGGAATGGGCTTCTGATTGGATCACACCAATGTCAGACGTCGTCCGTGAACTTGTAATGGCTGACTCAGCTGCTTATGCAGCAGAGAACAACATCACACCAGTTGACTGTAACTAATCTCTGAAGTTGAGCGAAGGTCACTCACGTGGCTTTCGCTCCTCTTTCAAGCAGCGTCGAAATCCGCTGTTTTAAAGAGGAAACTAAACAATCATCGCTGGGAGCGTAAATGTGGCTGAAGCTGCTTTAAACCAGAATGCCGATCAAGGTGAAATCATTCTCTCGGTTAACAACATCGAGGTTGTCTATAACCACGTAATCCTGGTGCTTAAGGGCGTTTCGCTTGCAGTGCCTCAGGGTGGTATCGTTGCTATCCTCGGTGCCAATGGTGCGGGAAAAACAACCACACTCAAAGCCATTTCCAACCTGTTGAATGCTGAACGCGGCGAAGTCACCAAGGGTTCGATCGAGTTCCATGGTGAACAAGTCGACTCTATGACGCCCAATGATTTGGTTCGGCGCGGTTGTATCCAGGTTATGGAAGGCCGTCATTGCTTCGAGCATTTAACAGTGGAAGAAAATCTGCTGACGGGTGCCTACACCCGGACCGATGGTCGTGCCGGGGTTAATCAAGCCCTAGAGATGGTCTACAACTATTTCCCTCGCTTGAGAGAAAGAAGAACGTCACTTGCCGGGTACACTTCGGGTGGCGAGCAGCAAATGACCGCCATTGGCCGTGCCTTGATGTCCAACCCTTCTATGATCCTGCTGGATGAACCCTCCATGGGCCTAGCGCCTCAGTTGGTGGAAGAGATTTTTGAGATCGTTAAGAAGCTCAACCAACAGGAAGGCGTGACTTTCCTACTGGCTGAACAGAACACCAACGTCGCGCTCAAATACGCGACTTACGGCTACATCCTAGAATCTGGTCGTGTTGTTATGGATGGTGACGCTAAATCGCTCCGAGAAAACGATGACGTTAAAGAATTTTATCTTGGCGTCAGCGAAGAAGGTCGCAAGTCGTTCAAGGACGCAAAGTCTTACAAACGTCGCAAACGTTGGTTATAGTAGGCGCTACCGTACTCAACTAATCCTCGTAGGATCACTTTTGATGAATAAGATTTTCGCTGCCGCATTGGCCCTTAGCCTTTGTGCTCCTTCTTTCATGGCCAATGCAGAAGAAAAGCAAGATGGCCCACCCCGCTGGTTCCATCTCGTTGGTGACGAATACTTTCACATTCCTGTCCAGGATGGCTGGCAAGTTGTTTGGGCTGACCCAAAAAGCGGCGAGAGTCTGATTGAAATCGATTTCATGCCAGTGGATCAAGACCCCGCCGACTGGCAGGACAAGCTGACCATTCAGGTCATCCCCAAAGAAGAGGACATGACAGCAGAGTTGATGATCAATCAAATTGCTGTTGGCTTTAAAAAGCTCTGTTTAGACCACATCCAGACCCCAAACTTCCCGGGCATGGAGAAAGGCATCCAATCGTTCCAGGCGATCGTAGGCTGTGAGTGGCAACCACCAGAGTTTGACAAGACCGTGTTTGAAAACCTTTATTTGCGCGTCTTTGAAAGCCCCAAAGCAATCTATGTTCAACAGCGCGCTTGGCGTCTAAAGGAATTTTCAGTTTTGATGCTGCCGCCAGAAATCTACGAAGAAGATCTAGGCCCCATTAACAACTTTGTCCTTTGCAGCCTTTCCGGCGAAGGTATTCCAGTCTGTCCAATCGGAACCAACGACCAATGAGTGATTTTTTCGACAATCTAGAAACCCAGAGCCATGACAAGAGGCAAGCGGACTTGCTTGCTCGTCTTTCTGCGCAGGTAGCGCACGCCAAAGACAATACAGCTGGCTTTGGCCGTGTCTTCTCAGACGTTGATGCGCCGTCGGTTTCTTCACTGGAAGCCTTAAGCGAGCTGCCCATCACACGCAAGCCGGACCTAGTAGCCATGCAAAAGGACAATCCGCCTTTTGGTGGCTTCGCGGCCAAGAACGCCGGTTCAATGCCGCGCTTGTTCATGTCTCCCGGCCCCATCATGGACCCGTCTGGCCCAGGAGATTGGTGGAGTGCTGCTCGTGCTGGATACGCTGCTGGTCTGCGTGCCGGTGATATTGTCATGAACTGCTTCTCCTATCACTTCACACCAGCGGCCTTCTTGTTCGAAGGCGGTGCTCGTGAAATTGGGTGTGCCGTTATCCCAGCTGGCGTCGGCAATACAGACATGCAAATCACTGCGGCTTCTGGCTACCAAGCCAATGCCTATGTCGGTACACCTGACTTTCTCAAGATCATTCTCGAGAAGGCTGACGAACAAGGCACAGACCTCTCCTCCATCACAAAAGCTATGGTTTCCGCTGGGCCCCTCTTCCCGGCATTGCGCCAATGGTACATTGATCGGGGTCTCACCTGTATGCAATGTTATGGCACGGCAGACCTCGGTATCGTGGCCTATGAAAGCCCGCCGATGGAAGGTATGATCCTCAACGAGAACTACATTGTTCAAATCTGTGGTCCTGATGGTAAACTCGTCGACGATGGTGAGATTGGCGAAGTCGTCGTCACCACTTTCAACAAAGATTATCCTTTGGTTCGCTTCGGCACAGGCGATCTTTCCGCTGTCTTGCCAGGACAAAGCCCCTGTGGTCGTACAAATACTCGCATCAAAGGCTGGCTCGGTCGTGCCGACATGATCACTAAAGTGCGCGGCATGTTTGTCCATCCAAGCCAGGTCGAAAAAGCAGTCAAGTCCTGCCCTGAGATCGAACGCTTCAGTCTTGTGATCACGGAAGAAATGGGCACTGATCATATGACTTTGAAAGTGGTCACAAACGCTGTAGCCAGCGAGGACTTCCAAGGGCGAGCAGAAAAAGCCCTGTCAGACGCTTGTAAAATTCGGGGCAAAGTTGAGATCGTTGACGAGTTGGCCGAAGACGCCAAAGCGATTGATGATCAGCGCGTGATAGGATAGCCTTCCCTAGAAGTATTGCTAGATGGAGGCCGAGATGCACTTAGACCAACTCATTTCAAAACAACGCCCTGGATTCACGCTGGATCAGGAATTCTATTGCTCCGACACGATCTTCGAAGAAGAGATCCAGAAAGTCTTTCCAAACCACTGGATGCCTCTGGATCATGCTTCTCGCATTCCAAATGCTGGCGACTATTTCCTAGTCTCTATTGTCGGTGAATCGATCATTGTTGTACGCGGTAAAGACGGGGACATTCACGCCCACTACAACGTTTGCCGCCATCGAGGTTCTAAAGTATGCATCGAGCAAGAAGGCAACGTTAGCCGCCTGACCTGTCCTTATCACGCCTGGACCTATGCTCTTGATGGCAAGCTTGTCGCTGCTCGTTTGATGCATGAAGATTTTAAGAAAGAAGACTACGGCCTCAAGCCCTGCCATCTGCGCGTGCATGACGGGCTGATCTTTATCAATCTCAGCTCCGGCGAAGCCCCAGACTTTGATGAAATGGTCGCGCCACTCTTACCTTTCCTCGACATGCACGGCCTGGACAAGGCGAAGATTGCCCACCGCGAGGTCTATCCAACGGATGCCAATTGGAAGCTGGTGCTGGACAATTTCTTTGAATGCTATCACTGCGCACCCTCTCATCCCGAGTATTCACGCGTGCATTCTGCTGCGAAATTGATGGCCTTTGGTGCAGGCCCTGACTCTGGCACTGAAGGCGCCATGAAAGATTTTGAGCCTGAGATGAAGGAATGGCAGGCCAGCGCACAAGCGCTTGGCCATTTCACCGGTTCTCATGCTGCCAGAGGCGTTGGCTCGTTTCAGGGGGCTATGCGCGCGCCAATCAAACGAGGTTCCCTATCCGAAACAAAAGACGGCACCCCGGTCTCCACCCTCATGGGCAAATTCAAGGATTTTGACGGTGGTCAAACCGCCGTGTCCTTCAATCCTTTTGGCACTATGCTCATGTCGAACGACTTTGCTGTCCTGCTCAGGTTCATCCCTCACAGCGCGACCAAGTCCGATATGGAAGTCATCTGGATGGTCAATGCCGACGCCGAGGAAGGTAGGGACTACGACGTGGAAAAACTCATCTGGGTCTGGGATGTCACCACAAAACAAGACAAAGATATAATCGAATGGAACAGAGCCGGCGTCATGTCACGGCATTACGAGCCTGGCCCCTATTCCACTCAGGAAGCGGCCTCGGCCAAGCTGATCGAATGGTATTTGAGCCAGCTGGCCGCTTAGCCCTTTCCTTTACTATCGCCCACGAATTGCACTCAGGTAAGATTAACAATGGCATCTAATCAATCGAAAAAAGTCATCTACGCCGCCCTTATTGGCAACTCTATGATTGCGGTCAGTAAGTTTTTCGCGGCATCGGTCACAGGCTCCTCGGCCATGGTGTCAGAGGGCATTCACTCTGTCGTCGACTCAGGGAACCAATTGCTGTTGCTGTGGGGCATTCACGTTTCAAACAAGAAGCCCGACGAGAAGCACCCTTTTGGCTACGGCATGGAGCTTTATTTCTGGGCCTTCGTGGTGGCGATCCTCATATTCGCCATTGGCTCCGGCATCTCCTTCTATGAAGGCTTCAAGCATTTGGGCCACTCAGAGCCGATCAAAGCCCCCTGGTGGAACTATAGTGTCTTGATTTTTGGTATGATCTTTGAAGGTTGGGCGTTGAGCGTCGCCTACAAAGAGTTCAACAAGATGCGCGGTTCAACCCCTTTGTTTGCTGCGATCCGCCACTCGAAAGACCCAACCGTCTTTACGGTCCTGTTCGAAGACAGTGCCGCCATGTTGGGCCTCATCATAGCCTTCTTAGGCGTGGCTGGATCTCATTTGTTGGGTCTTCATTACCTGGACGCCCTGGCCTCTATCGGTATTGGCATCGTCTTGGCCGTCGTCGCTATCGTTCTCGCAATAGAGAGTAAAGGCCTGCTCATCGGTGAAGGTGCGGATCCCAAAACCATACAAAGCATCCGCGAATGCATTGAGCGCGATAGCCGCATTCAATCCGTCAACGAATTGCTGACCATGCACCTCAGCCCGCAAGACATCCTGGTCAACGCCAGCATCGACTTCATCGATGGCCTGCCCGCCGAAGACGTCGAGGCCGCAATCACCTCCTTCGAAAAAGAAATCAAAGCCAAACACCCCGACGTCCGCCGAATTTTCATCGAAGCCCAAAGCCTGTCCGGCCATTTGGCGGATATGAAAACGAGAGAGGTTAGTGAAGATTCGTGAGATCGAGTTGGCTCGTAACTGTAAAACTCCCAAGCATCCACAACAGACGTAATCAATCCTTTTACTCGCGAACTCACTTCCGCTTTCGAGATATGAGGACGGAAACCAGAAGTCATTATGTCAGTTTATTTTTAAATTCATATTGTTCAGTGGCTTAGCTAATCAACAAGTAACATCGGCAAAAGTCCGGGGTATCAAGCAGTTTCTTTTTGTCGGATGAGGTTTGGTAAGTGTGGGATATTGGGTGCGCCGGGATGTGATAGTCGGTCTCCAAGATAGTCCCAGAAATTAATTCCCAGCTTGGCGC
>CAJQQZ010000049.1 GCA_905480575.1 uncultured Alphaproteobacteria bacterium
AGCAGCTTCTTTAACTCTTCAATATCCAGATCATCAATAGGAGCAAGCAATTGTGTCATCAACGAAGAGACTCGCACAATTCGTGCCCCTTGTGAATCTCTCTACGGAAAAAAATTACCCGGACTTTTGCCGATGTTACTTATCTGTTACCTAACTTATTGATTTAGTTACAATAAAACAGAACGATGTGAAATTTTGTGTAAGTGTTTATGTAAGTGTTCTTGCAATAGGACTTCAGTCATTTTCTATGAGTTTTTGTCCTAAAACGGCTTTTGTTGTTGCGAATGTCGCACTTTTGTCGAGTTTTCCAGAGACTTGGGAGTTTATTGCTTTATTCAAGTGCCTGAGCTCAAAAAAGGTAGCACTCGTATCACCTGGCTCAGCCCATTGCCATTATCTTTTCAGGCATTATTCGAAACCAAATGCTTAACTATGCCATTCCGACTTGTAGCTGATTGGGTAAAGCATCATCAGGTCGGCTGTCGATCTTCGCCCTTAGCTCCGTCCGCAAAGTAGCAACATTGTCATGATCATAGATGTTGGAAAGTTCCTCAGGGTCATTTTCCAGGTCGTACAACTCCCCTGCTTCGGAGATCAATTCGACCGTCATTTTGTGGGTTTTGGTACGAACCGTACGTAGAGACAAATGAACGCCTGCCCGCGTTGGAAGAAGCTCCCACTCATTGAGTGCAAAATCCCGAGCAGCCCCCTCTTCAATAACTGGACGTAGGCTTTGACCATGCTGAGGTAATAATGCCTCCGCCCTCCCATAATCGTTAAACGTTGCTCCGAGGTCTAAGGTCGATACTGGTTCATCAACTGACTTGCCTTTGGGAACGCCTGGTCCGCGCCAAATCATGGGTACACGCAACAAGCCTTCGTAGTGCATTGGACCTTTCAGAATGAGGCCGTGGTCACCTAGCCAATCGCCATGGTCTGATATGTAAACCACGAGGGTGTTCTCATCGAGACCTGCTTCCTGCAACGCAATCATGATACGACCCACATTGTGATCAATCAGCGAGAGCTGGCCATAGGTGTTGGCAATAATCTCTCGAAGTTGATCATCATTTTGTTCAGCAATACGACTGTAGGATTTCCGGATTTCAGCGCCCTCTTTCGATCCCGTAGGTTCCTTGGTCAGGACGGCCTCGTGCCACCAGGGCCGTCCTTCGAAAGTTCTATCGCGATGTTCTGGAAGATCAACGTGTTTTGGATCATGAAGACGAGACCAGGGTTCAGGCGCATCAAAGGGATGGTGAGGATCCGGGAATGAGACCCAAGTGCAGAAAGGTTTGTCATGGTCGGCATGTTTTAGCCAATCAATGGCCCGGTCCGCCGTCCAGGTCGTATTGTGCCATGCCGTGGGCAGTTTAGAATGCCAGGTTTGTGCGGCTTCTTTTGTGTCACCGGCATTCTCACGGTAGAGCGCGTTCTTTTCGTCACCCTTGCCATCCGCGTAGAACCAACGCTCATAGTGCTGACCATGAGGTGGCTTTTCTGGCAAAAACCAGTTGTGCCCGACCAGCATCATCTCAACATGTTGAAAACCCATGTAAGGACCGTACCAATCTTCGCCGTATTTAGCGGAAGACTTGAGGCACTCCGGCGTGCCCGTTGCTTCAAAGGTATGATAGGTTGAGAAGTGTGCCTTTCCAAAGAAAGCAGTATCGTAGCCAGCTTTTGTCATGGCTCCGGCGAAACCCCTGGAACCAGTTTCCGGATTAAGATCTATGCCGTTGTCGTGCACACCGTGGGTTCGGCAAAGCTGTCCGGTCAGGATAGAAGCACGCGCCGGCTGGCACACAACCGAAGGCGTAATACAAGAAGTGAAGTGCGTGCCGTCAGCCGCCAATTGGTCAAGATGAGGTGTCTTAACCTTGCGCCCCATAAAGCCGAAGCAATCGGCGCGTTGTTGGTCAGCAGAAATCAGCAGGATGTTAGGACGGGTCATCTAAACTCACTTGTCTCTTTAGATTTGAAATGGTTTGGTTAGGCGAACTTTGGCTTGTTTTTCAGGATAAAAACCCTGATCTCGATAGTCATCGGAATGCATGTAGCAATCAATTGTTGCGACATCGCTGCTCTCTTCAAAGGTGAACAGCCTGGAATGCGGTATAGCGTGATCCTTGACAAACCAACGCGTCAATGCCGAAACGTTAACGAACGTTGTGCCCCCATAGGCTTTTTCGATATGGGTTTTACCACCGTGATCATCGTCGGGATTGGTGTGGGTATGCCCCCCCAACCAGAAATCGACCTTGCCGGGATTGTCCGTTAACCAGCGCTCAAACTGGCCTTCCCCACCCTTGCCACCAACCCAAAAAAGATAAGACGCCGCGTTAGGTGTCCCCTCAGCATAGAAGCCGTGGTAGTCCTTGCGCCAGTGACCTTCTGCGTCTTTCTTCATGCCTTCCCACTCGCCAGTTGCGACGGTGGTGTCTTTCAAAAGATAATGATGGGCGGTAACAATGATTTTGTCCTGATGATTACTTTCAACCTGATCAACCCACCAATCAAAAGTATCCTGGGTGACTACACCACCGGGATTGCCGCCCAATTCACCCCGCCCTTTGGGCTGGCTTGCCTCGTTAACATCGCTCATTAGCAGGAAACGAATATTGCCGACGTCGAAGAAATACCGCTCAAAAGTTCCTTCGATTGGGAAAGGATATCGGTTTCGATCAACGCCTGACACCGCTGTGTTCTCGCCAAGCGGATCTATCCACTTTCTAAACCATAAAGCCTCTGGTTCATCAGGGGCATTACGGTCATGATTGCCACAAATTGTGTAGATATCTTCCCGTCGATGTTTCGTAAGCGCCCCGAATTGGCGGAGGATTTCTTCCCCCTCCTCATCGGTTGGCAGCCCAAAAGCAGCCGAGAAATCGCCAACGTTGATCGCAACATCCCAATCAAAATCACGTTCGGCCTGGTAAATAGCATCAGCGAGGCTTTCCCGACCGTGCTTCTTGTCGAACGACACGTGAGCACAACTGGAGGCCCAAAGTTTGAAAAAAGAACTGTCAGTCACGAGTTGGCCTTCGGCTTCCGGGTTGCATAAATAATCACACCGACGGAGAGCAACATGAAGACAAGTGCAACTGGCGACGTGAACAAAAAGAAAGGATCGCCACCAGTCGCAGCAAAAGCCTGGCGGGCCGATTGTTCAAGCTTATCACCAAGAATGAAGGCGATAACGAACGGCAAAGGCGAAATCGCTAAGGTTCTCATGAAATAGCCAAGTACACCAAAAGCCAAAGTAAAACCGATGGCTGCCATGTTTGTTTCCTGGACGTAAATGGCGGTTAACGCCAAAAGCAAAACAATCGGCAAAAGGATGTGTTTTGGTATGCGTATCATGATGCCCATGGACCGCATGAAAATGCCGCCAATGGTCCAATTTAAGCCATTGGCAATAAACATGGTTGTGAACAAGCCGAAGACGATAACCAGTTCAGGGTTCACCTCGTCGACCGTGAACTTAAAGACCGCCGGCCCGGGGTTAAATCCACCGATTGATTCAGCGGCAAGGATCAGGAATACAGCCGCTGCATTGCCAGGAATGCCCAGCGAGAGCACTGGAATAAGGTTGGCACCGGAGACAGATGAATTGGCAGCCTCCGTAGCGGCGATACCTTCCGGTGCGCCTTCGCCAAAATTTGGATCACTGTCTTCTTTATTTTTCTTGTGTCGAGATTTACCCAGAGTGTAGCCGAGTGTAGCGGCCAGGGTAGAACCAATTCCGGGGAGTGCGCCAATAGCTGTCCCTACAAAAGCCGACCGAGCAATAAAAGGAAAGAGCCGCTTAATGTCACCGACATGTAGGCGCTGATCTCCGGAGTCTTGCACAACAGCGATGTTGCCGCTTGTCCTTTTTTCAAGCCACAGCTCCTCTAGGCCCTTGAAAACAGCACCAATCACCAGGACGCCTAAGACTGCTGAGGCTATTGGGAAACCGCTAGCCAGTTGCTCAGTTCCAAAAGACAGTCGCGGATAGAAATCTTCTCCTGTACCAATGTAGACCGCAAGTAGCCCTAATCCGGTTGAGATAAGCCCCTTGGCAGGAGAGCCACCGATGACGGCTGCGATGAAGGAAAGGGATAGAATAAAGAGCGCCGTCTTTTCAGGCAGATCCAGGTAAGCTTCAACAATGATTGCTAAGAACGGTGCACAGACGATCAGAACAACATCAGAGAACGTATCACCACTGGCTGAAGAAAAATGAGCTATACGAAGTGCTTTCTTGGCCTGCCCTCTCTGTGTCATCGGGTAACCGTCGAGCGTCGTCATGTAAGCATCAGGCGTGCCGGGTGTGTTGAATAGGATAGCAGGGACTGCGCCGCCGATGGTTGCGCCCTTCATCACCCCAATCAAAAACCCTAGGACTGGTAAAAGGGCATCTTCTGAATAACCGAAGGCCGATATTAAAATGGGCAAAGAAATCGCCATCGCAACTGGGCCAGCAAGACCTGGTGTGGCACCAACCATGATGCCGACCAAGAAACCGGCCAAGACCATCAAAATGGTGATGGAGATCGGTAGCCCTAAGACGGAAAAGGCTTCCGGCCCCAGGAAGACGGCTTGAACACCTAGCCAAATATAATCGAGTACCTCCATCAAACGTCACCGTTGGGTGGCAAAAGCAGGTCTTCGAACGGCAGATCATAGATGAGAATCATGACAAGAACCGCCAGCACTGCAATGATCAGCCCCTTACGCGTTATCTTGCCTTCGATCATGGTGATGAGACCAGCGATTAGAATCGTTCCGCCTAAGGCATAGCCGAGATACTTCCACGGCACAGTGTCTCGCAGTAACCGATATTCCGTAACATCGTTGGTCAAGAAGTTGGTTGCCGAAACCGCCAGAGGGCCGGTGTAGCGCATGATGGCAAAACTGACGAACAACAAGGCCAATGCCGCTCCTATAAACTTCAGCGCAGCCTTGCTTATTGCTGGCTGGTCAGCATTGCGTCGTTCAAAGATAACCAGGCCCAGGCCACCTATCAAAAGAAAGATCGCAGCAACCGCCGGCGCCATACCATCACCGATGATATATTTACGCCGCACTTTTTCTACGAAACCTGTTTCTACATCGAGCGGTATCCAAAGAAAAAGAA
Organism: uncultured Alphaproteobacteria bacterium; assembly: GCA_905480575.1. Taxonomy (GTDB): domain Bacteria; phylum Pseudomonadota; class Alphaproteobacteria; order UBA7985; family CAJQQZ01; genus CAJQQZ01. The sequence continues at coordinate 5,123 of CAJQQZ010000049.1, forward strand.
CGAGAAGGGCGAAAACCACACAACTCAAACCGAGGATCAGATTGCTATGAGAATCTTTCCGCAAGTGAACGGCCCCTCTGGATAGAATGAGAATGGATTGAGCTCTTAGTTGTCAGAGCCCAATCCCTTGAACGATTTTACTGGTTTACTGCTTCCATCAGAGCACCAGCGCCTTCATAGCCGTCCTGAAGCAGCTGATCGAGCTCCGTTCCCTGAATGGTGGTCGCGCCACCAAAGACTTTATTAATGATCTTTGTAACCTTGAGGTCCGGGTTGCTTACAACAGACGCAATCGCTTCGCCAAAGGCTTCCTGGGCTTCAGCAGGCATTCCCTTTGGGCCGACAAAAACGAAGTAACCGTCAGCGTCAAAATCAACCCCAAGATCACTCATCAAGGGTGCATCAGGCGTAGCGTTGAGAGGCTTAGACAAAGCCGAAGCCAACTCGACAAGATCACCAGCAGCAACCCCCTTACCCTGTGGGCCAGCAACAAAGCCAACATCGACATCGCCAGCGTTGATAGCATCAAGAACGGCTTTACCGCCCTTATAGGCAACCACGTTGAACTGAACGCCGTTGGCTTCTTCCATTAGGTATGCCATGTCAGCGAGGCGCGGGCTCATAGAACCAAAGCGGATATCTTTGCCTTCTTTGGCAGCGGCGATAACATCATGCATTGTCTTCCAACCATCTGCCGTGCGACCGACAATTGCCAATTGGAATCCCGCTGTCGTTGACAGACCTGTGAAATCTGCTGCTGTTAACCCAGCGTTGGCAGAGCGTAGATTGTAGCCAAGAGACTCTGTTACTGCCATACCGATAGCAGTACCGTCATTAGGCATACCAGACAGTGCCTTCAACAAGTTGACTCCGCCCTTACCCGTGACCTGCTCAGGAATGAACTTCCATCCAAGTGAGGCTTCAAGCTCTTCCGCAATCAAGCGTGCTTGAGTATCGGCACCGCCACCGGCACGGAAAGCAATCAGCAACTTGATCGGCCCTGGTGGCGTCCAGTCGGCCATGGAGCTGGTCGCTATGACCAATCCAGCAACAGCAGCGACGGTCGCTTTAAACATAGATTTTAACATTTTTAGTCCTCCCTATTTTAGACTCTCGTTTGTCTCTTGAGACTTGATAACGTCGACAATATGGTTGACAGGTCAACTATATTTTGGAAAGACTAGTCAATCTTTCATAGATTTTCAATGCTGGATTTGATGACCGAAAATGCTGGCAACAACAATCACCCCTTACGAGAGATGGTATCTTATCGTCTTGCGCGGCTTCAGGCTAAACTCAACGCTCAAGCCATCAGAATTTTAAAACAAACTTCTGGTTTATCTCTAACAGAATGGCGCGTCCTGGTCATGCTTGAAACCTTCGGTCAGACCACATCGACTAAAATTGCAAAGGAAATTGAATTCGACAAAGGCCAACTCAGCCGTTGTTTGAGGCGTTTGCAGAACGCTGGCCTAGTGAAATCAACCATCAGCGAAGAAGACAGCCGTCGACAATTACTGGAATTCACTGTTCTTGGTAGAGAAACTTTTGAGAAAGCCAGACCCCACATGAGGGCTCGGCAAAAACAACTGCTCGATTGTATGGAGATGGAAGAAAAGCATATGTTCTTCCGATCCCTGGAGAAGCTGGAGCAAGTTGCCGACAAGAGCGAGCCTCCCAATGAGTAATGCCTCAAACCTGCTCGTCATTGTCTCGGACGAGCACCAATCCCGCGCTATGAGCTGCGCGCTCGAATGGGCAAACAAGATCGAAATCAAAACACCGAACCTGGACGCACTTGCCACTAGAGGTGTTCGTTTCACTAATGCTTACACCCCCTCCCCCATTTGCGTCCCAGCAAGGGCTTCCTTCGCATCTGGGCAATATGTGCACAAAAACCGCCTCTGGGACAACGCTATGCCCTACACAGGAGAGCCCAAAGGCTGGGGCCATGCTCTTCAGGCCAAAGGCATCCCTGTCGAATCAATCGGCAAACTCCATTACCGCAGCGAAGAAGACCCTGCTGGCTTCGATGTCGAGCACATCCCCATGCAGGTTGCCGGTGGTGTTGGTATGGTCTGGGCTTCCATTCGAAAAGAAGACGAAAGAGTCACCATGCCTGGCCGGATGCTTGGTGATTACATTGGGCCTGGGACCAGCAAATACACTGAATACGATGAAGCAGTCATTAAGCGGACCTGCCAATGGCTTAAAGAGCGCCCTGTTGAAACAGACAATCCTTGGTGTCTCTACGTTGGCCTCGTTGCTCCCCACTTCCCATTAGTGGTGCCTCAGGAATTCTATAACCTCTATCCTGTCGACAAATTGCCTGAACCAAAGTTGCGACCGGTGAATGGTTACCAGCGCCATCCCTGGTCTGAAACTTTAAACGCCATGGGTGATACTGAAGGAAAGTTTAAAAGTGACGACGAAAGGTTGGCAGCAATGGCCAGTTACTACGGACTTTGCTCCTGGTTAGATTTCAATGTGGGTAAAATTCTGGGTGCGCTCGATGAAAGCGGTCATGGTGAAAACACAACAATTGTCTATACATCTGACCACGGCGATAACGTTGGCGCTCGCGGTCTTTGGGGCAAATCGAACCTCTATGAGGAATCAACTGCCATCCCCATGATCATGGCTGGGCCGTCTCTCAAACCAGGTCTCTGCGAAACTCCCGTATCTCTGCTGGATCTATCAGCAACAATCACTAGTCACTTTGGTACAAACCTCCCTGAAGGTGGGCCAGGGAGATCCCTGAAAGACATCGCCGATTTGCCAGGCGACAGTGAAAGAGTTGTCTTTAGTGAGTATCACGCGGTCGGAGCTGTCTCTGGTGCATTCATGATCCGCAAAGGTAATTGGAAGTACAACTATTATGTTGGCTTTGAACCGGAACTGTTTGATCTCAAAAACGACCCGGAAGAAATGGTCAATTTAGCTGGGGTGAAAGAACATGCTGACAAGCAAGAAGAGCTTCACGCCGACCTCTTGGCTATATGCGATCCCGAAGAAATCGACGCACTCGCTCATGCTGACCAAGCCGCGCTTGTAGAAAGCTATGGCGGACGAGATGCTGCCTTAAAACTGGGTGCCCCGGCTGCAACCCCTCCTCCGAAAGTCTAAATTATGAAAATCACTTTTCTTGGCACTGGATCTCCCGAATCACACGCTCGTCGTGCTTCATCAGGCTATCTGGTTGAAGTGGGCACTGACAAGATTCTTCTCGATTGTGGCGGTGGCGTTGTTAGCCGCCTAATAGAGTCTGGGCGACTTCCATCAGATGTCACTCATCTTTTCTTCACTCACCTCCATACCGATCACATGATGGATTATGGCCGCTTGATTCATGCTGCCTGGGATGAAGGCCGAGTATCAATGAAAGTAATAGGCCCAGCGCCAATCGCGTCGATTACGGAGAAGCTCTTCGGCAAGGATGGTGTCCTTTCCACGGATCTACATGCAAGAACAGAAAACCAGGGCAGCCAGGAGGTTTGGCTTGCGAGAGGAGGCACCCTGCCCAGGCCATGGCCCTCACCAGAAATCAGTGAAGTCGAGCCAGGTTTTTATTATGAGGGAAATGGTTGGAAGCTCACCTCTTGCTCAGCACCCCATGCCCAACCCTGGTTGACCTGCATGGCGTTCCGTATTGAAGCAGAAGGGAAATCATTCGTTTACTCGGGTGACAGCGCACTTAGCGCTGAAGTCGAAGAACTCTGCAAAGACGCAGATGTCTTGCTTCATTGGTGCTACCGTATGAAAGAAGAAACCAGCAACACCTTCATAGCCTCCATGTCACCATCGCCGGATCAAATCGGCGAGATGGCTGAACGTGCTGGCGTGAGGCAGCTCTTCATCACCCATATGCGGAAGAAAACCGACACCGAAAAAGGCAGAGCCAAAGCGCTAGCGGACGTAAAGTCAACATTCACCAGAGAAGCCAAAATAGCTGAGGATCTTGATATGGTAAAGCTATAGCGATAGACTCAGAAAACGACGTATTGATGCAGCGATACCGGAATCATTTTATGTTGAAAATTATGCCTGGGGGCGGATTTGAACCACCGAAACGCGTGTTTTTCAATCTGTTTATCTATTTTGTAAATCATTGATTTTATTCCGATAAACCAAGACATCATGAGATTTTGTGTAAGTATTTGTAGGTCAGAAAACTTGAGAGAATTTGACGAAACGAGTACTTTATGAGGATTTCCGCACAAATTTTGAACCAAGGTCCACGTTTTGGAAATTTATGCGGCAACATAAGCCAAAACAAGGTCGACTACATGTTCTCGGCGGTCATTGAGCCAAGCTTCGTCATCAAGTTTCATACCGTAGTTCAGCGATATGGTATGGCGGTTGGATAGATGCAAATAGCTCAAGGACAGGATCGAAACGTAAAGTTGGAAAGCATCAAGGCCTTCTTTCAGAAGACCATCTTTGGCGCCCTTCTTTAAGATCTGATCGATGGTACTTATTAACGTTCCGGCAGCGTTAGCTACCTGAGGCAGCTTTTTAATGAACTTGCCTCTTTGTGTGTTTTCGACACCTGCCAGATTGACGAAATCCGGGTTTTTCCTCATGTGATCAAAGGTGAACTTTACCAGTCGTTCAATAGCCTCTAACGGTTCCAGTTCCTGGAGGTTAAGTTTCTGTTCTTCGGCTCTGATTTTTGTATAGACGCGCTCAAGGCAGGCAATGTAGAGACCCTGCTTACCGCCAAAATAATGATAGAGCATGCGGATATTGCACTTGGCACGCTTGGCAATGCCTTCGGTTCTGGCACCGCCGAAACCTTTCGTGCCAAATTCCGCCAACCCAGCCTTGAGTATCCGCTCCTTAGTGGCGGCTGCATCACGTTTAACAGGTTGTTTGCGCTCAGGTTCCATTTTATCTTTCAGATCAATTCCTCATGAGTTCTGGCAATGAGGTTACCAGCGCTGGGAATATCATTAACAACGCCACCAAAGCAATCTGAATGAGCACAATGGGCAAAGCGGCCCGATAGATCTCACCTATCTTCAGATGTTGCTGAACGCCTTTCATTACAAAGAGCAAAACCCCAAATGGTGGCGTGATTCCTGCCAGCTCAAGCTGTACAAGGATCAGAATACAAAACCAAATCGGATCCAGGCCGAGGGCATTGACGATAGGCATAAACACCGGGATCGCAACCAACATGATCGAGATCGTATCGATAAAGCACCCCAAGATCAGGACCACCAACTGCATAAGAATGACAGTAAGGATGGGGTGAATATCTAACCCACCAACGGCTGACACTAGCGAAGAAGTAGAACCAGTTGCGGCCAAGAGCTGGCTAAATCCTGTGGAGCCAACGATCACCAACAACATCATGGTCGTTGTTGTCATCGTTGCCATGAGCGATTTCCAGACTGCGGCAAATGACAAACGTTTATAGCAAGCCGCAAGGATAAGTGTTGCCACAACGCCCATGGCCGCGGATTCAGACGGCGTGGCAATGCCTAAGAAGATGAAACCAGTGACGACTACAATCAAACTCAACAGTGGTGCTACCGTCAAAAGAGCGTGCAATTTCTCCTTCAGACTTGTCCCTTGTGACTCATAAGGCGGGGCTAGATGAGGTTGGAGTTTTGCTCGTAGTGCAAAGTAGGTAAAATACATTGTTGCCAGAATAAGTCCCGGAACAATCCCTGCCAAAAGAAGCTTCGCGATTGAGACCTTGGCCAAAGCTCCAAGGAGAACACCCAGCGCACTTGGCGGAATAAGAACTGCCAAACCACCACCAGCAAGAATGGAACTGACCGACATAGCGGGCTTATATCCACGCTTGGTCATTTCAGGAACCAACGTTGAACCCAGCATCGCAACCGATGCCATAGAAGCACCGCTCAAGGCGCCGAAGAGTGTGCCGCCACCAACAGCAGATAGAGAGAGTCTGCCTGGAATACGTCCTATCCAATGGTCAACTGCCTCTACTGTTTTAGCGGCCAATCCCGTTCTCATGAGCAGCTCACCCATTAGAATAAAAAGTGGGATCGCGATTAGGGTAAATTGACCAATGGAAGAAAAAGAGCTGGTGGCCAACAGCGCCAGGGACCCTGCACCCAGAAAGAAGTACAGTCCCACAATGTTCAACGTAATAAAGCCGACTGCCACGGGCATGCCGCTCAACATCATTAGCATCAATAGGCCGAAGAAGAAGGCGAGGTTATATACCCACTCATATTCCATGGCTTATTCCTCTCCTGTTTCTTGTCCAGCCGAAGCTTTGGCACGTAGCGTGGCCTCTGGATCCGGCTCCCTCAGGTACAACCCCAGCCTCAGTACGAAGGCTATCGTGAGTAACCCGCTGCCAATTGGAATAATGCAATATGGCCAGATTCTTGGGATACGCCAAATGCGAGGCATATAAACATTCCGTTCAAAGTACTCTATCGCTGCTACCCCTGTTCGCCAGGCAAGCACGCCACAAATGAATGCAGCCACAATGCAAACCAAAATTCCCAATGTACGTTGGGCCCAAGTCGGAATAGCTTCGATTAACAGTTCTATTCGCACATGCCTGTCTTGCAGTAATACCCAAGGCGCACCCAAAAATGTGATCCAAACCAAGGAATATTCAGACAGATCAAATGACCAAGGAGAACCTATATCAAAGAACTTTCGGGCCAAAACGTCGTAGGTCACCCAAAAACTCATGGCCAAAGTCATAAGTGCAGCAATAGCGGCAAGCACAGCTGTGAAGCGCTCAAACGCTTGATAAACTTTAGCGAACAAAGTCACCCCCTGGATCCTATACGTTTTCAAAAAAAGATAGGCGGTCTGAGTTTACCAGACCGCCAATCAAAAGCGTCAACCTTTAAACCAGCTTATCAAGCGGCATCAAAAAGCGGCTTCAAACGGGCACCATCAGCAGGCGCCAGTTCATTAATTTTTGCCCAAAGCTTTTCTTCGGTCAAATCGATAAACTGCTGGGACTCAGCATCTGACAGAGATACGAACTCAACGCCAGCTGCTTCCATTTCAGCATGCTCAGCATCGCGTTTTTCCTTAGCCCATTTGGCACCGATTGCATCAGCTGAAGCAGAGGCTTCTTTCAACACGTCCTGTAATTCAGCAGGTAGGTTGTTGAAGGAATTCGGGTTCATCAGCGTGGCTGTACGCAGCTGATAGAAAGAAGGCATCATGATAAACTTGGCTTGCTCGTAGAATTTGAAGTCAAGCAAACCAATGTCTGGCCAACCAAGACCGTCAACCACACCACGCTCCATCGAAGTGTAAGCTTCAGCCGGTGATGTTGTAACAGGTGTTGCACCCAAAGCCTGGAGGATCGGGTCATACAAAGGAATAGAACGGATCTTCTTGCCTTTGAAGTAAGAAAGCTCATTTGGCTCACCGCGAACCTGGAACACATAACCAACACCAGAAAGCGGCATACCGAGCATCATTACACCGCGCTGTTGCATAAGAATGTCTGAATAGGCCTCTATAGCACCTGAGGCATGTAGCTCTTCAGCAGAAGCATCCCCACTCGCGAGCGAGATGGATGAAGGCATTGCACCAGCGAAGTAAGAATTCGCAGAGTGGCTCATGTCAAAGACACCGTTTGCAACGGCTTCAGGTGCATCGAAGCCGCCAATAACGTCTGAACCACCAGCATATTCGATCTCAAGTTCACCATTTGATAAACGATCGACTTCTTCAGCCAGGAAGTCGTAAGGCTTGCCCCAAACTGTCTTGCGATTAATGAAAGCGATGTAGCGGAGCTTGTGTTTACCAGCGGCGAAAGCAGGTGCTTTGCCACCAAGATAAGCAGCACCAGCTGCTGCAGCACCGGTTGCCAGTACCTGACGACGGCTGAGGCCCTTCGTCAGCAAATTCTTCTTTTCAGTCATAGTCTTCTCCCTTCAGGTTTTTACGGCCCACATTTGGTGGGTCTTCTTGTGCATGTCGCTATTCAGCGGCAATCTTGGTTAGCGCAGCCTTAACCCTTTCGGGCGTTGCCGGTATATCTTTCACACGTGCACCAGTGGCGTTTGCGATTGCATTTATTATGGCCGGGATCGGTGAAATCCCGGGATGCTCTGCCATCGACTTAGCGCCAAATGGTCCTCGGCCAAGGGCATCTTCCACATAAAGCCTGGTTACTTTTGGCGGCACATCGGTAGTCGATGGAAAGCCGTAACCTTTCAAAGTGGCTGGATTGTCGGGGTGGAAACGTTCGCTCAAAGCAAAACCAACACCAAAAGCGATGGCTCCATCAATCTGTCCATCAACCGCTTGCGGGTTAATTCTTGTACCAGGATCGCAGACGTTCACATGGTTCAAAAGCCTAACCTGGCCCGTCTCTGTATTAACATCCAACTCCATGATTCCAGTGTTGTAGCCATAGAGGATAGACGGAGCCTCACCCGCCCATTTGATTTCACTTTCAGAAAGCGATGACTGGCCCGTCTCTTTAAAATGTTTCGCGATCTCAGCCAGCGTCACCTGGTTATCTGGTTTACCTACAACGAACACATAATTGTTCTCGATTGATAACTTATCCTGATCGGTCTGAAGCAGTTCTGAAGCAGCGACCAGAATTTTTTCACGCAGCATTTCGCCCGCCAGCTGGACCGCTTTACCAGTTCCGACAGTAGAGACGGAACTAAAAGTAGGCACTGGGTAGGGTGCAGCCTCGGTGTCGCCTAGAGTGACGCGGAGTTCAGACATTTTGACGCCAATTGTATCGGCTGTGATTTGAGCAAACTGAGTTGTAGGTCCTTGCCCTTGCTCCACGGTACCTGCCATTGCGTGGATCTTACCGTTTTCGTCCAACTCAGCACCAGCTGTGATCGTAGTATTGAGATAGCCGATGTTGCGCCAACCGGCTCCCATGCCCAATCCTGGCATCCAAGGAGCCTGAACGGAAGCACGTCGTTGCTCCAATCTCTGCTTCGCCTCCTGATAATGAGGCCGAATAAGCTCTAGCTCCTTAACCATAGAAACACTTTCAGTCAGCTTTTGACCGAAGTGGGTGGTCCCGCCAGGGCGCATCGCATTGATCATACGAACATCTAGTGGATCTAACCCTAGTGCTTCAGCAACCTGATCAACCTGTGACTCATAAGCCAAGGGGAGATAGTTTGCATTTGTACCCCTGAGCGGCACATACCGAGGCCCATTGGTCAGGACGTCCCAGGCTCTCGCTCGGACATTTGCTATTTCATAAGGCCCTGTCGCATGGGACAGCAAAGCACCCAGCGTTTCATAGTAGCAAAGCTCTAGACCCTGAGTAGTTTTATCAATAAGGAACGGCGCCCAACCGCCCGCCCCGTGCATAACCTCGACATCGACAGCCACGATACGACCGTCTTTGGTCGCACCGGTTTTGTAGCGAATATCAACGGAAGGCGCTTTACAAGAGCCAAGGATTGATTCTGCTCTGGTAAAGACCATTCGCACAGGACGGCCAGTTTTCCTGGTCATCATACCGGCTGTCACGGCGATCAGTGTATCACCACGAGTTCCAAAGTTACCACCCATTGCAGGGCAAATGATGCGAACATCATCCTGGTTCATGGACAGGTTGTTGGAAATGGATTCCGTACCCTGAACAAAGGCATGATACAAACCAGTGTGCAGGATCAGCTTACCGCCTTCTTCATAAGCCAAGGCTGACTCTGGTTCCATGGGCGCATGCTCACGTACTGGAACTGTGTAATCATTCTCAATAATAACGTCGGCTTTGGCAAACCCGGCCTCAATGTCCCCACAGCCAACTTCTTCTGGTTTTGAGACCCGAGGTGAGTGATCATACATTGGTGTTGCGTCAGGATCGGCAGCATCACAGATCTCGATGGCATGAGGCAAAAGCTCAACTTCTACTTTAATCCGCTTGAGCGCCTCCTCAGCAATGGCTTCTGATACCGCAGCTACGCCGGCCAAGGCCTCTCCCTTGAACCGAATACGGTCCGTTGGGAAGACATAAACTTGCGGCTGGCAGTTCGGAAGAAAATGCGTGCCTGGAATATCATCAGCGGTGATAACAGCCTCAACACCATCCATTGCCTCAGCTTCACTGACATCAATCGATACAATGCGAGCGTGATGATGTTCGGAGCGAAGCAACTTGCCGTGCAACATTCCGTCCATTTTCATGTCTGCAGCATACATCGCTTGTCCAACAACGGTCGCAGGGCTATCCAATCGCGCTACGTTCACACCGACAGCATGATCATCTTCCAATTCAGGCCCAATGGCATTCTTGTCTTCTCGAATGAGCTCAGCGGCATATTCGACAGCATCCAGGATCTTGGTGTAACCTGTGCAACGGCAAAGATTCTTGGAAAGGCTTTTAACTATTTCCTCGCGGCTGGGATCTGGCTTGTTCTTCAACAGATTGTGCGTTTTCATAATCATGCCGGGGATACAGAATCCACATTGCGTCGCCCCCTTCTCCAGGAAAGCCTGTTGGATGGGATGCAACACAGAATAGTCGTCGCTAGGCTGAATGCCGTTTGCTTCCGGTGCCAAGCCTTCAATGGTCAGAACTTCTTTACCCGCTGCCCTATCAGCAGGCAACAAACAGGATTTTGTCGGCTTCCCATTCATCAGAACAATGCAACTGCCGCACTCGCCATTGTCGCAGGCTTTCTTCGCGCCTGTGAGATTCAGATCTTCTCGAATGAAATCCAACAAAGTACCGCCATCAGATGGCAAAGAAGTTTCCTCTCCATTAACTACTAGAGTTTTCGGATCATTGGCTGCGGTGGTCACAAATAGAAACTTTCGTTAGATATTGAATTAGTAATAAAACGATTACTTACTAACAACAAAGAGTCAAGTGCGAATTGACTCTTTGTTGTTACTTCTTAAATTTCGATCCCATTCAAAAATTTTGCTTGACCCAGAATTTTTATAAGTAATAGGTTAGTTACTTATTTAACTCTATGTTAGCTTAATTCCGTGAACCAGAAAGCCACAGAACCGGAAGACACCAAGTCTGTCGTCATAAGAATTACTGGCGATTCAGGTGATGGAATTCAATTAGTCGGCGCTCAGACCGCATTGACCTCTGCATTGATGGGAAATGATTTTTCGACGTTCCCTGACTATCCAGCTGAGATCCGCGCACCCAAAGGGACAACTAACGGGGTTAGTGGCTTTCAAATCCAGATTGCGTCTGACCATGTCGCCACGCCAGGTGATGAAGTCGACGTTTTGGTGGCCTTCAATCCTGCCGCTCTCGTGTCAAACCTTGGTCAGCTAAAGCCACAAGGTACAGTTGTCGTAGACGTTGATGCCTTCGATGCCAGAGGTCTTCGGACTGCAAAACTGGAAAGCAATCCGCTCGAGGATGGATCATTAGATGACTTCCATCTTGTTGAAGCGCCCATCACAAGCCAAACCCGTCTGGCCGTGAAAGAAACAGGGGTCAGCCATAAGGCTGCCACACAATCGCGGAATTTTTTCGCGATTGGTATCCTTTTTTGGCTCTACAGCCGCGACCCCGAACCAACCCTGAACTATATTCGAGGGAAATTCGATGAAACTATCGCGAAAGCCAATGAAGCCGCGTTACGTGCAGGATGGAACTTCGGTGAAACAACCGAAGCCTTTCCTCGAAACTTCAACTTGCCTGCTACAACTGTTCAACCTGGCATCTACCGAAACATCACTGGCAACGAGGCCCTTGCATACGGTTTGGTGACAGCCGCACATCTGAGCGGTAGAGAACTCTTCTATGGTGCCTACCCCATCACACCAGCCAGCAGTATCCTTCATAAGGTAAGTCAGCTTTCAGATTGCGGCGCTAGAACCTTCCAGGCGGAGGATGAAATAGCAGCAATCTGCGCCGCAATTGGAGCCTCTTTCGGTGGCGCTATGGGTGCAACAGGTTCCAGCGGACCAGGAATAGCACTAAAAACTGAAGCCATCGGCTACGCGGTTATGCTCGAACTTCCTCTCCTCATCATCAATGTACAAAGAGGCGGCCCAAGTACCGGATTGCCAACAAAAGTCGAACAGACGGATCTTTTCCAGGCTGTAATGGGCCGTAACGGCGAAGCTCCTTTGCCAGTGCTTGCAGCCTCTGGTCCAGGTGATTGTTTTGACACCGTTGTTGAGGCCTGGAGACTGGCGTGTAAACTCATGACACCGGTAATGGTTTTGTCCGATGCCTACACGGCGAATGGCGCTGAACCCTGGTGCATACCAGAGCTTTCCTCACTTGAACCTATCGATGTACAGCACCCGACCTCCGTACCAGGAAGCAGCCCATTCCAACCTTACGCACGCAATGATTTTCTTGCTCGTCCCTGGGCGCTCCCTGGCACGCCCGGCCTTACTCACCGCATCGGCGGCATTGAAAAGGAAGATGGCAGCGGGAACATCAGCTATGACCCGATCAACCATGAAAAGATGGTCCACTTGAGGGCTAAGAAAGTTGAAATGGCCCAACAGCTTTACTCTTCGACAACTGTCTTTGGCGAATCTGCTGGAGAGCTGCTGATTCTTAGCTGGGGTGGCACACTAGGTGCATGTAGAGAAGCTGCGGTAAAAGCTCAAAAAGCCGGTCGTTCAGTGTCGCATCTGCACCTACGCCATCTAAACCCCTTCCCCGTTGAACTGGGCAATATCCTCCGCAGCTTTAAGACAGTCGTTGCGGCGGAACTCAATGACGGCCAGCTGCGGCAGCTACTCCGTGCTGAGTTTCTAATTGATGTTCAGGGACTAAACAAAGTCCGTGGCGAACCGTTCCTGGTTCGAGATATTACCAAATGCATAGAGGTTCATCTCAGCATAAATAATACCAGCCATAGAGGAGCTGCCTAATGTCAGTTCTACAAAAACCAACCGACTTTACCAGCGACCAGGAAATCCGATGGTGCCCAGGATGCGGAGACTTTGCGATTCTGGCGCAAATGAAAAAATTACTGCCAACGCTTGGCATCCCGCCGGAAGACATAGTTTTTGTGTCGGGGATTGGTTGCTCCAGCCGTTTTCCTTATTACCTCGAAACCTACGGCATACATGGCATTCACGGCCGTGCCCCTGCCCTCGCGACTGGTCTTGCCAGAATGCGGCCTGATCTGCAAACCTGGGTTGTCACTGGGGATGGAGATGGCCTGAGTATTGGTTGTTCCCATTTAATCCACGCGCTACGCCGTAACGTCAACATCAAGATTTTGCTGTTCAACAACCAAATCTATGGCCTCACAAAGGGACAGTTTTCGCCGACTTCCCCTCAAGGATTGGTCACTGGGTCAACGCCCAAGGGAACGGTTCACGAACCCCTAAATGCTCTTTCCGTAGCACTTGCGGGTAAAGCAACATTTGTCGCCCGCTCAGTCGATACCAATGCCAAACATCTCGGCGAAGTCCTGCGCCGTGCCGCCCTGCATCGTGGCTCTGCTTTTGTTGAGATCTATCAGAATTGCCACATTTATAACGACGGTGCCTTTGACTATGCCAAGAACGCAAAGATAAAAGCCAACCATGTAGTAGAGCTCAACCACGGCGAACCTTTGATTTTCGGGACGGAGCAAGATCTAGCCGTCGGTTTGAATGGACCGCGTCTTGAAACGATCAAGCAACGCGGTGGAGAATGGGCTGACAAGCCTTTGATTCATGATGAGACCAATCAAGACAGCTCGCTTGCCCAGATGATTGCCCAAATGCGCCACCCGGAAATGCCAGAAGCTATCGGCGTTTTCAGGGCCATAAAAGCACCAACCCACAATGATCTAATGCCGGATCAAAGCCCTACTACGAAAGAACGCGCTAAACGTTTGAAAAAGCAGCTCACCTCTGGCCAGACCTGGACAGTCGCCTAGAAAAGCACCAAAAGAAGAACGGAGATCAAATCAGATGACCTATGTCGTTGTTGAAGCCTGTATCAAATGCAAACACACGGACTGTGTTGAAGTCTGCCCGGTTGATTGCTTCTACGAAGGAGAAAACATGCTGGTCATACACCCTGATGAATGTATTGATTGCGGCGTCTGTGAGCCCGAGTGCCCTGTGGATGCAATTAAGCCCGACACAGAACCTGGTATGGAGTCCTGGGTGACGCTCAACGCCGAACTAGCCGCGATCTGGCCCGTCATCACGGAACAAAAGGATGCACCAGCTGACGCAGAAGAATGGGCGGACAAACCAGACAAGCTAGCACTGTTATCAAGGAACCCAGGCGAAGGATGATCTTCTAATTGGATTGATATATTTGATAGACCAATGAAAACCGAAATACCCAATCAAGTTGATCTCCTGGTTCTCGGTTCCGGGGCCGCCGAAATGACCGTCGCTCTAACAGCGGCCCTTTTGGGTTTTAAGGTTCTCTTGGTCGAAAAAACTGACAAGATTGGCGGCACTTCCGCTTTGTCAGCCGGTTCCGTTTGGGCGCCCAACGGATGAGTCTCAGGTAATTGAAGAGTGATTCAGATAGTGGTTTCAGCAAAAGCCGATACCGATGTTAATGCTATTGCTGCAGCGCACAAGGCGCCAAACATGTAGTGTCTCATGTATTTTTTCCTCCTAGTTGATAGTAGCTAAAAAATATCCTCTTCAGCTTTGTAAGCTATATCTATCATTGGAACGCGGAATGATTGTTGTTGATTGAAGAAACCCAGCTTTCCAATTGGCGAAAAAAGATTCGTGGGACACTTCTGTGGGGATCTTCCATCCCAAGCATTTGCAGGACGTGTTGTTGAGCCGGGCACCGATGACATCCGAATTGTCAGGTGTGAGTTTAGAGACGTCAAGCTCGCGTGGGAGCCAGCATCGTGCCCCGCGGTTGGTGTTTTCGACTGTGCTTTTTTGCTAAGGTGCTGAAGGATCGCAGAACGCGAATCTGTGTGCCGATTTCGGTCTGTGGATGCGGCCGGTCCATGAACGCATACACTTAACTGTGTGCGGCGGTGCAAAATTAGTCCACGGTAGCGGCGGCATTGTGTTGTCGCGGGCGGCGTAAAAGTCGTCCACTTTATCCCTTTCGTTTTGTCGGGAGGGTTTGAGGATATACACCGTGGACATCTATTTGAAAGT
>CAJQQZ010000050.1 GCA_905480575.1 uncultured Alphaproteobacteria bacterium
GCTGTCGAAACGCCTGATTCCTGTTCCTTGATCATCCCAATGATCTGTTCTTCTGTGAAACGTGATCGCTTCATATTCGTCTCCTGAATCTGTTAGACGAATTCTACCAGAAAACGGAGGAGTTTACGGGGCGCAGGTCAGCGAGTACCTGCAATCTACGTTCTTCTAGATCTTCCGAGGCTGCTTTCTTTCGTGTCTCTACGATTTCACGTATCTGAAAATCAATTTCACTCTGCCGAATGCTAATCTCGTTGATGCGAAAATCTGAACAAGCGAGTTGTTGTCTCACATTCAGTAATTTGTTCTCTTCTTCTTCTCTTTGACGTTCAGTTGCAAACCCCTGCCCCTCAAGAGAGGATAATCGTGCTTGGCCCTTTTCGATTAGGACTTTTTGTTCCTCAAGAAGACTTTTCTGCAGCACATAATTTTGTTTTTGCTGCTCAATACTCTTTTGTTCATTCTTCAATCGGTCGACTCTCACTTGCTCGCTTTCGCGACCGATAGAAAAAATCTCGTTCTGCTCCTTAATGAGCGCCTTTAATGTGGCGCTTTCAGCTGTCCCAGAGATTAATTGATCTGGATAAGCAACTTTTTCTGTCGAATAAACTTCCGCAGAAAGCCTGGCAGAAACGGCCTGCACAAAAGCAAGTTCCTGCTCCAGCAAATCAACCTGCAACCTTCCTTGATCCAGGCGGACCAGTTCATCGCCTAGTTTTACGGTTGCCCCCATTTCCACCAAAAGCTCGCTAACTTCACCACCATCAAGATGGCTGACGTGGACTGTATTTCTAGACAGGGCGACAAAACCAGGCGCAATCACTGCCCCCTGCAATCTGGCGAAAAAGAGCCATCCACCCACGGCACCTATCAGGAAAATCAAAAGAATAATGCCGGTCCAAATATGTTTGCTTGCATTGAAGGAGGGAGCAACCTTACTCATCTTTTGCTCCATTCTTCTTTTGATCTACGGCTGACTTAGGTTGGTTTTTGGCCATCTGTTTTTGGGCTTCTTCAGGTGTGCCGTAAGCCACCATTTTTCCTGCCTGTAGGACAAGCACTTTGTCTATCGGCAAATTGCGCGGCAAATTATGCGACGTGATGATGATGGATCTAAAACCTTTTATCGCAGCGTAAACGGCCCTCACACCTTCTTCATCCATATTAGAAGTAGGCTCGTCTAGAATGATCAGCGCTGGGTCGCCATACAACGCCCGTGCGAACGCAACCCGCTGACGCTGCCCGCCGGAAAGGTTGATCCCGCCGGACCGTAACACTGTGTCATAGGCTTCCGGCATCGCCGCAATCAAATCATGACAAGCCGCTCGCTTACTGGCGAGCAATAGAGCCTCATCATCAACTTCCTGATCAAAGCGAGAGATGTTTTGCCCTATTGTGCCTGAAAAAAGCGATATTTCTTGTGGAAGAAATCCAACTTGAGGCCCTATTTCTTCACGATCCAGGTTTCTCAAATCCTGGCCATCAAGTCTTAGTGTGCCTGATAGAGGGTTCCAGATACCAAGCAAAGCCCTCAACAAAGAGGACTTCCCTGCTCCGCTGGCCCCAACGATGCACATTACTTCTCCCGGGAAAACGTCAAAGCTAATGTTCTGCAACGTCGGCACGCGAACACCTGGCGGAGCGACAAACATTTTCCTCGCTTCGAGACGCCCGTTGATCTTCTTGGACGTAAACACTCGCTCGCTCTTCGGTTGGTTTCGTATGAGTTGTTTTAACCGAGCGTAAGCTTGTCTTGAATCAGCAAATGAACGCCAAGTCATAATGGACTGCTCAACTGGTGCTAAAGCCCGCCCCAATACGATTGAAGAGGCAACAATCACTCCTGGTGTGATCTCTGATTGGAGGGTCAGAGCGGCTGCGATGCCCAGAATCGAAATTTGCAAAAGCATTCTTACTGTTTTTGCAATCATCGAAAGCGAGTGAATGCGGTCCGTGGCAGCTGATCCCGCCCCCAATCCTTTATCACGTTGCGTTCGCCATCTACTTGAAAGATTTCCAATTAGACCCAACCATGGATAACCTCGGCGTTGCGAAAACGAGCATCAGCAAGCTCGTGCGCTAGCATTTGATCACTTGCGGCCTCACGTATTGACGTTCTAGTGGTCACGTCATTTAGGACGGCGATGATGAACAGAACAACCACACCAACGATCCCGACCATGCCCAACCAAGGGTGAAAAAGATAGAGCGCCAAGAGGTAAACGAAGATCCACGGCAAATCAAAAAGCCCAAATGATTCCGAGCCGGTAAGATAACGTCTGAGGCTATCAAGATCTGAAAGTGCACCTCGATGTTGATTTCCTGGTTGTTGAGGTCTCAGTTCTGTCGCAAAACTCGCATTAAAAAAAGCCTCGCCATATTTCTTATCGAAACTATTGCCAGTTCGAACCATAATCCGATGGCGCAGCCAATCAAACAGCCCAAGTAAAATAAGGAGCCCTGCTGCCAGTATTGAGATTGCAGCCAAGGTTTCCATTGAACCACTGTTTAAAACGCGGTCATAGACCTGTAGCATGTACAAGGGCACGACAAGCATCAGCATGTTAAGTACAAAACTGAAAAGCGCTATAAATAGAAACCGGTGACTGAAAGGAGCAAGACTAACTTTCACAGGATCGTTTTTGTTTTCGCTCATCTAGCCCGCTTGCCGTTCGTGAAAAACATACCCAAGGAGGTTAAGCAGGACTTGTGCCGCCAAAATCGAGGTAACCCCGGCCGGATCATAGGCTGGTGCGACTTCAACAACGTCGACACCAACAATGCGCCCTCTTTTAGAAATCCCCTGCAACAGTTCCATCACATCGTAGTAAAGAAATCCGCCGTGGCTTGGTGTCCCTGTCCCCGGTGCAATCGAAGGATCAAACCCATCGATATCGATGGTGATGTAGTAATCTTTTCCCTCTGGAATTTGGGCCAAAACAGCTTCTTTGCCCATCGCGCGAATTTGACGAACTGACAATATAGACGAGCCTCGGTCACGGGCATCAATGTAGCCTTCACGCGCTGTGGAAGATACATTTCTGATACCAAGTTGTGTCAGCCCTGTAACATGATCCATCTCTGACGCGCGGCGCATCGGATTACCATGGCCAAAGCGTACCCCGTGGCGTTCATCAACAAAATCTAAGTGCGCGTCAAATTGAATGACGTAGATAGGTCCATGTTCTTTAAATGCAGCGATGTTTGGCGTGCTAACAGAATGATCCCCACCCAGCATCACGGGCATCGCACCTGATCGGATAAGTTGCCTAACGGCTTGTTCGGTGTTCTGTAGGCTTTTCATGTGGTCGGTGTGCACAACATCTACATCGCCAGCATCAACGATCCGCACCTTGTCCATGGGCAAATAGGTTACGTCGTCCTCATGATCATAGGCTCCGCCATGACCGAAAGAAAAAAGAGTTGAAGCCTCGCGAATTCCTCTCGGGCCAAAGCGAGCACCAGATCGATATTGAGTTCCAGTATCAATCGGAATCCCCAAGACGGCAACGTCCGCATCTATTGCTGTCCAATCCGTGACCGGTGGGCGTTTACCAAAAGTACAGTGTCCAACAAAAGGCAGATCCAACCGCCCACCTTCATATCCGTGATCAGCCATTTTAGATGGTGCCTTTCTTCATTCTTCAATGTTAGTCTCTATCGTTCAGTGCTGTAACTGATCCCGAGACGGTCTGCAATTTTTTCCGCCAATATGTCGAGGTGATTTTCTTTCATAGGACTTATCGCCCCGATCAATTCTTCAAGTTTGCGCGAGCTGAGTTCGGAAATAGTTAGCCTTTTCATCCATTTGTTGTCCTCGAGCATCTTCAAATAGGATTTTTCATCCTCGCTGCCTGACCAGCTATCGGGTTGTAAAGAGACAACGGGCCTTTGGGCCGCCACACCTTCGGTAATCATGGAATTGCTATCTTCAGTGACGAAGACAACATCTGCATTCATTATAAGGCGCTCGGCTGTCCCTGGACCCGAATTTTCATAGTTGATGAACTCAAGAACGCAATCGGGATATTGCTTTGCAAAGTCATCGAACAACTCGACCACCTCTGGGGGAGTACGTCGAGAAGTGCTAACCCGCCACCGGCATTCAAGCCTTTCTGATGTAGAACGAACAACGTCAATTAGGCGCTCCCAATCACTATCTTTGTATAAATAGGATTTAGTCGTCCCGCCTACCAAAAGGCAGCATTCTGCATCCTTCATTGAATGACGCTGTTCAAGCAGCTTTGCTTGGTCAGGATCAACTGTATTGGGCTTCAACGTAACAACGTAAGGGGGGCGGTTTTTGTATCGATCATAGATCAAGTGAATCATCGAGAAGAACTGATCAGAGACACCTCGCGTTGAGCCGACAAAAATGTTTTTACAGCCAGATTTCTTGGCGACAGCGACGTTGGCTAACAAAGTGTCCCCGCCCGCTGATACTATTAACGAATTGCTTGATAGCTTTGGCAGCTTAAATCGCTTGTAGGCTATCGACAGCAAGAGATTAGGACTTATCCAACCACGAACAAACAGGGTTCTGAAATACCGAGCGAGGGGTTTGTTCCGGCGATGAACGTCGACTCTCACAACCTCAACTGGGGTTATCCGGCTCAGTGCCAAAACCACCCCTTCACTTTGGTGGTAATGTCCGGGTCGATCATCTTTGAGAACAATAACTTGCATTTTATTCCACGTCCTCTCTAGCTAGAGGATGCAAACCTGATTGGGAGATGTTAAGCTATGCTGATATCTATCCTAAAAGGGCCGTTACGCTAAGTGACAAAAGAAGAAAACATGTCACAAGAGACACTTCTGTCAAAACTGCATTGGTGCCTCGGGCCTGAAATCCACCTTTCAGACCTTCATCTCTGGAAGAATCTTGATTCTTCCAGTGCCTCTACCAAAGTTATCTATTGTCACAACGTCGAAGACGCCTACGCCTTACATAAGGCCTATGATGACCTTAAAGACGGAACAATCGTTTGTATCAATCAATCATTTGACCCGAAATTGGACCCTATAAAGGCGTCGTTCAAAGAGCTTGGACAACTCGGCCAAGATGCCTCTAGTCAGCCTATATGGGTCGGTGTGAAAACCAATCATCGAATCGTAAATAGGGCTGATTGGAGTGGAGGTGAAAAACCCCTAGTCGTCTCTTTCTACACAAGAGACACAGATTATGAGGCACTCTCAAAACATCTCGCATGCTCTGTTGAAGAACTAGGACTTGACCACCGGATCGTTGGAGTTGATGACTTAGGAAACTGGGAGGCCAACTGTGCGCAGAAGCCAGAGGTGGTCTATAAAGCATGGCAGGAAAGCAAAAAACCAGTTCTTTGGATCGATTCAGACGCCATTCTTATGTCCGCGCCGGCAATGCTCTACGGCACAAAAGCCGATTTCTCGATCCACAAAGGCAGAGGTTGGCGTTTCAGAAGCGGTACACTGTTCTTCAATCAAACTGAAGGTGCAGAACAGCTACTTAACAACTGGCTCAGACACTGCCGAAAGAACCCAAGAATCTGGGATCAGAGGTCTCTCGATTTTGCCTGGGGCGAAACCATTCAGACCTACCCTCTCAAGACCGAGTGGTTTCCAATAACCTACACCAAGATTTTCGACGAAGAGATACCAGCGGGACATGCCTCTGTGGTTGAACATTATCAACAATCCAGAAAAGCAGACGAGGGAGAGAAGTCTCCTATCAGAATTCCTCAGCCGCCGTTTATGGCGGAATACAAGACTGCACGCCAACATTCTCGCCCGGAAACTGTACCGACCAAATCAGTCTTTAGTTCTTACTGGAGATCGTGGTTTTTCAAGTATGGCAGAAGTTACATGAAATATTCGTTCCAGAAACTGGGCCAACTTCTAGGGCTTTAGATTATGGCCGTACAGCCAATCGAGCCTTTTCAGGAGACTGTCTTGTGATTTTGTTCGAAGAACCAGATTACGCCCCAATCGGACGAGCCCTCTCGCGTGATAAATGTTTCCCAATTTTCTGGATTGGGTCACAACTCTTCTAATCCTAGCTGCCCGACGATCCTGATAGCATTGCAGACCACTTTCCAGAGTTTCCGAAGCAGCAAGGGAATTTGCAAGACAGAAGGCATCTTCTATCGCCATCCCAGCTCCCTGCGCCAAGTAGGGCAACATTGGATGAGATGCGTCACCAACCAAGGCTAGTCTGTCGCCGACCATCGCAGCAGAAGGATTGCGATCAAACAAAGGCCAGGACCGCCAATTGTCGATATTGTCTATGGCATCTTTCACCTGTTGATCAAATCCAGAGAACGCAGTTTTCAGGGGCTTAAGGTTCGGCTGATTATTCCAATTCCGATCAAACTGCTTTCCTTCACAAACGGCCACGAGATTAATCTTGTGCCCCTTGGCAACCGGATAATGAACCAAGTGAGCCCCTCGTCCCATCCAATTGACGGACCTATTTGAGAGAAACTCACCAGAGAGAACTTCACGGTCAACAAGGGCACGAAAGGCAACATGTCCTGTAAAATGTGGCTCCTTGTAGCCGGCCACAGCTTTCCTCGTTTCTGACCATAAACCATCGGCCCCAACAAGAAGATCAGCCGTAAACTGTTGCCCGCAGGCCGTTGCCACCGCGATTAGGTCAGGATCAACGTCCCAAGAAGAAACAGTCATACCGGTTTGAACAGTGACTCGGGTATCGTTTGCACAATAGTTGTAAAGAACATCGGCTAAATCCCCCCTGTGCACCACAGCATAAGGAGATTGATAGCGGACCTGAAAATCCAGCCCCAGATCTATGGAATTGAGCAGGCTGCCCGTTGGTCCATCCCTCAATTGAACTTTTTCTGGATAGGCCAGAAAAGGCTCTACGTCTGCACGCAATCCCAATTCATCAATCACCCTCAGAACATTTGGCCCCAGCTGAATGCCCGCGCCAAATGACTGTATTTCAGCGCTTTTTTCGAGCATTAAACATGATTTTTCAGACTTGGCGAGCGCTATGGCGGTTGAAAGACCCGCTATTCCACCGCCAGCAATTATGAAATCGAAATGGGGAACGCTAGAACTCATAACCAAAGAGTTCAATTTCAGGCGAATACCATTCTTCTACGAATTTGCGCGTGTGTTTGTTGTAGTAGTCGCGATAGGCCTTAGGATTTTTCTCGGCTTCACCAACATTCACGAAAGGCAGCTCTTGAATAGAATCAAGGCCAATTCGTTCAAGAACGGTCGCGAAGTCCTCCGCTAAATTCTCGTATCGTCCTAGGAAGTCGACCGCTACGTCGCCCGCTTGAGAATAGAGACCGTAGTTATCGACAAACCATTTATCCTTACGTTTGAAGGAATTCTCGAAACTAGACAACTCGTCCTTATTGCGATGCTTGAACTTAAAGAATGATACTTGGCGGTCCCAGGGGTTTCTTTCAAACGAAAACTTGAAATACGAATTCCATATGTCTTCACCAATGTATTGACGAGCCTGCCAACCCGGCATGTGGTCCCAATAGCCAACTGATTGATGATAGTACCGCTCTGGTTTGCCTATTAGCTTTCTCCACAACGGACGTTTCGGCAGTTTGGAGTGATCGGTAACACGAAAATTCTGTGCTTGTACGGCTCTGTGCTTACGAGCAGCTGGAAATGTTTCGGTAATAATATCATCTGGACCGCAAAAAGACGTCAGGAAAGATTCCATGGAGGACGACGCGGTCTTAAACGTCTTAATGTAAATGAATTTGTGCTTATGACTTATGATCATCGCTTACATTCTTAGCTGAATTTTGCTCACTTATCCTCGAAAGCCGCAATTTTCACAAGCAAAGAAAAAGGAGACCAAGTTTCCCTGGTCTCCCTTTGAATTCGACGGCTGTCGGAAACAGCTTATGCAGATCTGTAAAGCTTAGTCATAACGAATTCTTTATGACCGAGAGCTTCAGACGCAGTAGCGCGACCGTTTGAGGTGCGACGGACCATTTCGATCAGTGCATCGCCAGCTTCTGGAATAGTTTGCTCACGTGTCAGGATGCCAGATACGTCCAGATCAACGTGCTCACCCATTGTGCGCACTGTACGCAGGTTAGCCGTAATCTTGATCACGGGAACGATCGGGTTACCAACAACGTTACCCTGGCCCGTCGGGAATGTGTGAACCACATAGCCGGCAGCAGCCATCAGCGTGATACATTCCGCAGCAGCAGAAGAAGTATCCATGAAGTAGAGGCCTTTGCCTTTTGCAGGAGCTTCAGCAGGCTCGAGAGCATCGATGTAAGAAACCTTCTTACCGATTTTCTCGAGATTACCGAGAGCCTTTTCTTCAATAGTAGTCAGGCCGCCTTCGATGTTACCTTTTGTAGGCTGCGAGTCAGACAAATCATCAGTCTGGTGAGCAAAAATCACGTCGTTTGAGTAAGCTTCAAAAGTCTTCAAGAACTTGTCACGCGCTTCGTTGTTGGCAGCGCGGTCGGCACAAAGATGCTCAGCGCCAGTCAACTCAGATGTCTCACCGAAACAACCGTAGATGCCCTGTGGGATAAGCTTGTCGTACATGTTCCCAACGGTTGGGCATGAACCCAGACCAGTTGTCGTATCTGACTCGCCACACTTGGTTGAAATCCAAAGCTCAGAAATATCACACTCTTCACGCTGAAGTTCAGATGCCCAATGAACGTATTCTTTGGCTTTCCAAGAAGCATCAGCGATTGTTTTGATGTCGCCGTTTTGCTCGATTGAGAAGCCAACAACTGGCTTACCTGTTTCAGCAATACCGTCAACGATCTTCTTAGTCCAGCCTGGCTCGATACCGATAACCACAACAGCGGCAACATTCGGGTTAGAACCTGTGCCGATCATTGTGCGGAAGTGAAGATCTAGATCTTCACCGAACTGCAAACGACCATAGGCGTGTGGCAACGCCATTGTACCTTTGATGTTGTTTGCGACAGCTTCACAAGCTGCGTTTGAGATATCGTCAACTGGCAAGATGACAACGTGGTTCCGGACACCAACGCGACCATTTTCGCGACGGTAGCCCATGACTTTCATGTTGGATGTATCCAATGGCATAATTCTAATTCCCTCTACCAGCGCTTGGTTTTAACGTTATGAACGTGCAAATGATCACCGCGGCCAATGTCTGCAATCGCTTTACCGATGTCCTGACCGTATTTGTAAATTGTGTCACCTTCTTTGATGTCTACAAGAGCGACCTTGTGGCCGATTGGAACATCATGGTTAGCAGTGACTGTAATCTCGCTGTTATCATCTGTGATAACACCAAGCATTTCTGTTCCGGCCTTTAGGCCTTCTACAACGATGACACCGCATACGTCTTTGACGGAGTGTGCCAGAAAGTGTGGCTTAGACATGTTTCATTCCTGTCTTGTGTTAGTATTCAAAAAGTTAATAGTAATTTACATTCTCAAAACGATTTTGGCGGACGGAGTTTTCGCAGCGTCGATATCTTGAAACGCGGGAGCACCTTCAGACAACGGTCGTTCCTCTATCCAGGCCTCGTCACCCAACAATCCTTCACCGATCATCTTCAACGATGCTTTAACGTCCATGTTGGAATAAGTGTACAAGCCAAGAAAGCCAATTTCGTTTAGTGTCATAGCACGGGTGTCCATAACACCACCCGCTTCCTGAAGTCCAATGTGTAAGACCCATCCGCCCGGTTTTGTCGCTTTTATGGCATTGCTACGGGTCAATGGAATCCCAACTGCATCAATCACAACATCAACGGAGGCTGGCCCCGGCCCATCAGATTGAGAGGGGTCAAAACACTTGGCAACACCAAGATTTTCAGCAGTCTTACGGCGTAACGGGTTTGGTTCAGCAAGCCAAATGTCTGACACCCCATGCTTCGCCAGAACCAAAACAGCCAAAACACCGATAGCGCCGCCGCCAAGGACCATCGCTGAAGACTCGTTCAATGGTCTGTGCAACAAAGCCTGTGCACGTTCTGCCGCATGGACCAAACAAGCAGCTGGTTCTGTCAATGATGCCTGAAGATCAGTGATATGGTCGGGGATAACGAGCAAATTCTGTTCTGGCACTTGAGCAAACTGCGCGTAAGTGCCAGGGAACTGCATCCCGATCATCAACCTATTTGGGCACATGTTTGTTCTGGCACTCTCACAGGCCCAGCATGTTCCACAAGGGATAAGCGGGTTTACAGCAACTCTTTTGCCGGCCAGCTCACCATTTTGAGCTATCCCAACACCTTCATGACCAAGGATCATAGGTGGGATGCGGCGCGCATCATGACCGTGATAGGCATGCATATCTGACCCACAGATTCCAGACGCAGACAATTTTATTGTGATAAGTTCGTTTGAATCAACCGGATCTGGTTCTTCACGAAAAATCATCTCATTCGGTTTTGTAAAAACTAAAGCTTCCATAATTACTTGGCCGTAAAGCCCCCATCTACATAAAGCGTTTGACCAGTGACATAATCAGAGGCTGCAGAAGCAAAGAACAAAGTTGGACCAACTAGATCTTCCAGTTCACCGTTTCGTCCCATAGCTGTTTGCGCAGCCAATTCATTGAGCTTTTCAGGATTACCATAAACCGGTGCAGTCAATTCTGTTGGAAAGAAACCAGGCCCAAGAGCATTAACAGTAATGCCGTCCTTTGACCAAGCCTCT
Organism: uncultured Alphaproteobacteria bacterium; assembly: GCA_905480575.1. Taxonomy (GTDB): domain Bacteria; phylum Pseudomonadota; class Alphaproteobacteria; order UBA7985; family CAJQQZ01; genus CAJQQZ01. The sequence continues at coordinate 10,638 of CAJQQZ010000050.1, forward strand.
GCCATCGCGCGTGTCAACTGCATCACACCTCCTTTGGACGCACCATAGGGGACGGAGTTCGCGAACGCGCGTTCCGACTGTAACGAAGCGATGTTAATGATCTTGCCCCAACCGCGTTCCTTCATGCCTGCCACAAGTGCTCGAGAAAGAAAGAACACAGCCTTGAGGTTCACATCAATGGTTTGATCCCAAGTGTCCTCGGTAATCTCATCAACTGGCTGGCGTAGATTTATGCCAGCCGCGTTGATCAAGATATCGGCAGAACCAATTTCTGAAACCAATCGCTTAAGATCCGACATGTTGGCGACATCACCGACCAGCGCCGTTGCGCCGATTTCGTTGGCTACCGCCTCAAGCACTTCTGCTCGGCGGCCGATGATAGTGACTTCACATCCCTCAGCCGACAAAGCACCAGCCAGCGCTTTGCCAATACCGCTGCCACCACCAGTGACAACGGCCTTTTTACCGGAAATGTTAAACCGCGATGCCATCTGGCCTAATTACCAAGCTCGAATTTTTCGCCCGGGAAGTATTTTGCTAAACGATCGTCACCGGTCCGCGCATGTGCTTCCATGCCTTCCAAGCGAGAAATACGAGCAGTTACTGCTGCAACTTCACGGTTGGCCTCTTTGCTCATACGTTGGTAAGTCACTGTCTTGATGAATTTCCCTACTGAAAGACCACCAGTATAGCGACCAGCGCCCTTTGTTGGAAGAATGTGGTTTGTACCTGAACACTTGTCTCCAAAAGCAACGGTAGTTTCTTCCCCAACGAACAAAGAACCGTAGTTCTTCAAACGGGCCAGCCACCAATCGAGGTTTTCACAATGCACCTCCAAGTGTTCAGAAGCGTATTCATCACTAACAACAGCCATTTCTTCATCTGTGTCACAAAGAACGATCTCGCCATAATCGCGCCAAGACGCCGTCGCTGCGTTACGCGCGGTCTCTGGTAGAGCTTCGATCATGCCTGGCATCAACGCTGTAACATCGTCAGCCAACTTCTTGTCCGATGTCATCAACCATGCTGGTGAATCTGGGCCATGTTCACATTGGCCAACCAGGTCAGATGCTACAATCTTTGGGTCCGCTGTATGATCGGCAATAATTGCAACTTCCGTAGGACCAGCGAACAAATCGATGCCAACACGACCAAACAACATACGCTTGGCTTCAGCAACAAAACGGTTGCCAGGACCGACAAGAATATCTGCAGAGTGACCAGAGAACAAGCCAAACGCCATCGCCGCGATGCCCTGTACACCGCCAAGATTAAGAATTGTGTCCGCTCCAGCAAGGTTCATCGTGTACATGATGGCCGGGTGCATACCCTCGCCTGGCTTCGGCGGAGAACAAGCAATAACGTTCTCAACGCCAGCAACTTTTGCAGTGGCGATTGACATAATGGCGGAAGCTACATGGGCATAACGACCACCAGGCACATAGCAGCCAGCAGTTTGAACTGGGATCAATTTCTGACCCGCAAACAAACCAGGGGAAAGTTCTGCTTCGAACTCGTTCATGCTTGCGCGCTGTGCTTCGGCAAAACCGCGAACTCGGTCATAAGAGAACTGAATATCATCTTTCAACTGTTGGGAAACCTTAGAGGCAGAGGCCTCAATTTCCTCTTTAGTGACAACGATATTGCCTTCGAACTTATCAAGGTTCTTTGTGTATTCCAGCGCTTTTTCTTCTCCACCTGCTTCAATCTCAGCCAACATAGTGCTGACGATTTCGCGCGTATTGTCTTCGCCAGTTTTGGCGGTCATTGTCGCCTTCTTAAGATAAGTGATTGCCACGGACAGGTTCCCCTAGAGAAATGATTTGAGCGGAAGAGTTAAATTACGTTGGTATCTAAGCACGAAGTTCAATAAGTACTTGTAAACGCTTTCTAGGGAATTACAGTTGCACTTGCCCCTAGTCAACTTTCAAACACATGTTCTTAAAACCTAAAACGAGAATTCACACTTGGTAAAGGCCCCTACAGTATCCGTTCATGACGTTGCCAAGAAGGCTGGCGTCTCCATAGCGACAGTTTCTCGTTGTTTGAACAATCCCGACGCTGTCCGCCCACAACTGCAAGACCGCGTTCACGCTGCCGTGAAAGAACTGGGGTACGTCCCTCACGGGGCAGCTAGGGCATTGGCCTCGCACAAAACTCGGACAATCGGGGCCGTCATTCCAACAGTCGACAATACGATTTTCGCTGCTGGTGTTCGTGGTTTGCAAGATTTCCTATCAAGTCAGAATTACACCCTGCTTTTGGCCTCTACTAACTACAACTTAGAAGAAGAATATAAGCAAGTTGAAGCGCTGGTTGTGCGCGGCATTGATGGCTTGATGTTAGTTGGAACTTCTCATGCTCCTAAAACGATCAAACTTTTACAGGATCGCGGCATCCCTTTCGTTGAGACTTGGAGCTTTGATGAGCAATCCCCAAACCCAACAGTAGGGTTTAACAACAAAGCAGAGATTGCAAAAATGGTTCAGCACTTAGTGGGGCTTGGCCATAGGACTATTGGTATGATCGCAGGCGAAACTACCGATAACAACCGAGCAGAAGCCCGATTACTTGGTGCAAAAGAAACACTCGTCAAACTCGGCATTCAACCTCTCGAGCATCTGTTTATTGAATGCAAATACGACGTTGATCAGGCCAGAGAGGTATTCCGTAAGTTATGGTTTGCGACACCTCGACCTACTGCCATCATTTGTGGAATTGATGTCATCGCCTATGGCGCGCTGTACGAAGCCGACAAAATGGGCATTTCTGTACCAAAGGAAGTTTCAATTACCGGATTTGACGATCTCGAGTTTTCCAGAATCATTCAACCGCCACTAACGACCTTGAAGGTTCCTTCATATGAGATGGGCAACATGGCAGCCCGAAAGCTGTTGGAAGCCATCGAGTTCAATCGCCCGCCACAATCAGTCCGCATAGATGCCAAACTAATGATCCGTGAATCAACTGCAAGACCGAGAGCCGAGTAATGCAACTAGATAAACGGAAGATCCGTCACTGTTCCTAAACGGTTACCTTCTGGTGTACGAACCGTCACCTGAGTACCTGTTTCCCAGAAATCTCGATCCACCATAGCAAAGCCCAAGCCGCACTTTAGTCGTGGTGAATAGGCAGCCGAAGAAATTGAACCTGCTGGTTGCTCATTTGGGCCGGTAATAATCCAATCTTCCATACAAGGTGGGCAATCGTTTCCTTCGATCTTGATACCCCGCATTTTTCGACTGACGCCTTGCTTTACAATTTCTTCTAGAGCCTTCCGCCCTAAGAAATCGATACCAGTGTCCAGCTTTGCGTATTTATCGAGGCTGACTTCGTATGGATTGTGCTCATAAGTCATATCGTTCCCATATGAGAACAAACCACCCTCTATCCGTTCGATCAAGTTTGGACATCCTGGGCCAACGTTGAACTCTTTTCCTGCTTCACAAAATGTGTCCCAAAGATCTAATCCAAGAGAACTGTCATTCAAGTAGATCTCGAAACCGCCTTGTTTTGACCATCCAGATCTCGCCATAAACATTTTTTGTCCCTGGAATTCTATTTCGGCAAACCTAAAGAACCGAATTGCTCTGATTTCTTCGCCTAGAACCTTGGCGACTAAATCTTCTGCCTTTGGACCTTGAATGGCAAATGGAGAGACATCGGGTTCTTCAACCGTGACATTTAGGCCCAATCCCGCAGCCAGACCTTTGCCCCACAACACGACGTCTGAGTCTGCAACAGAAGCCCAAAAGTGATCGTCGGCTAATTTCAAAATGATTGGATCGTTAATCATCCCACCGGTCTCATCCACCAAAGGTGCGTAAAAACATTGCCCAAACTTAGCTTTAGAAAGATCACGCGGTGTCATCATCTGAATGAGTTTCGCTGCATCGGGGCCTCTAAATTCGACCTGGCGCTCTGCAGAAACATCCCACAGCTGCACATGTTCCAACAAATGCCAGTAGTCTTCTTCAAAAGTGCGGAACACTGTCGGCAATCTCATATGATTGTAGCAAGTGTAAGCTTTACAGCCTGCGGCATCAACACGGGGCGTGAAAGGCGTAGGGCGTACACGCTTGGAAAGAGAGAAAGCTGGAGAAACCATTATGAACCTGCTGCATGAGAATAAACCAACCTGCGCTTAACCAGATTTCTTTGTCCGTGGAAAGCGAAAAGTTTCGGGCTCACTAAAGGCTCTGTTGACAGGTCACCCTATTCGAGCGAATTTGAAGGCATATTTCTAAGATATGAGGCTCCAATGTCCGGACCACGTTATACTCCGCTTGTCAAAACCCTGCCCTCAACTGTCCCTTTCGTTGGGCCAGAAACCCAAGAAAGAAATCGGGGGAGTTTGTTTCGCGCTCGGCTAGGTGCCAACGAGTCTGTTTTTGGTCCTTCTCCGAACGCCATTGAAGCGATGGCCAATGCTGCTTCTGAAACCTGGATGTACGGCGATCCGGAAAACCACTACCTGAAAGAAGCTCTAGCCAAACACTACAACATTGCACCAGAGAACATTGTTGTAGGCGAAGGTATTGACGGTTTGTTTGGTTACCTTGCTCGTATGCTGGTTGAAAATGGAACACCCGTTGTAACCTCACTTGGTGCCTATCCCACCTTCAACTTTCATGTCAGTGGTTATGGCGGTGAACTGCATATGGTTCCTTTCAAAGGAGACGGAGAAGATCCTGCTGCTCTATTGAGCAAAACCAAAGAGCTGAATGCACCACTCACTTATTTTTCCAACCCTAACAATCCGATGGGTTCATGGCACTCTAAAGAGACCGTGCAAGAACTCATTGATGGCATTCCGGACGGCGGTTTACTTTGCCTTGACGAAGCATACATCGAATTTGCGCAAGAAGACATTGCTCCCGACATCGACGTCACGAACGAACGTGTCATTCGCTTCAGAACTTTTTCCAAGGGCTATGGCATGGCCGGCGCTCGTGTCGGTTATGGCATCGCGTCCGCAGAATTGATTACGGCGTTCAACAAAATCCGAAACCACTTCGGCATGACGAGAATTTCGCAGGCAGGTGCTTTAGCCGCTCTTGCCGATCAAGATTACCTGCAAAAAGTTAAAGAAACTGTTTGGAATTCTTGCGCGACGATCGCTTCGATTGCCAGAGACAATGATCTGACACCGCTGCCCACTGCTACGAACTTCGTTACAATCGATTGCGGTAAAGACGGAGACTACGCCAAACGCGTTGTTGCTGAGCTCGTGGCACGTGATGTTTTCGTTCGCATGCCTTTTGTAGAGCCACAAAACCGTTGTATCCGCGTGTCGGCCGGAACGGAGAAAGATCTTGCTATCTTCGCCGAAGAACTCCCGAAAGCGCTCAAAGCGGCGCTTTAAGCCCAATGACCCTCCTACCACCGATTGATCCGACACAATTGCCTAGTGGTATTGTTTCGCGGTTTTGCAAAAAGGCTAATGGTTTGCGTATGCATTACCTTGAAGCAGGCCTAGCAGATCCCGACTCACCAGCAGTCTTGCTATTGCACGGCTTCCCTGAATTGGCCTACAGCTGGCGTAAAGTAATGCCGGAACTGGCAAAGGTTGGATATCGTGTGATTGCACCAGACCAGCGTGGCTATGGTAGAACGAGCGGGTGGGACCACACCTATGACTGTGACCTATCCAAATTCAACATGCCTAATTTGGTCGATGATTTAGTTGCATTGTTGGAAGCATTAAAAATTCCTTCTGTTAATGCCGTTGTTGGCCATGACTTCGGGTCTTCGGTTGCTGCTTTTTGTGCCTTATCGCGACCGGATGTGTTTAAATCAGTCGCCTTAATGAGTGCTCCCTTTACCGGAGTATCAGCGTCTGTTGGCAAACAAGTAGAACCTGACATTGACCTAGAGCTTGCTAAACTGTCTTCACCTCGCAAACATTACCAACGCTACTACTCAACCAATCACGCAAACGAAGACATGATGAATGCGGGCCAAGGGTTGAGGCAATTCCTTCGTGACTATTTCTTCTCGAAGTCCGCGGACTGGGCCGGTAATTCCCCCTTTCCGCTCACTGGATGGAACGCGGAACAATTGGCCAAGATGCCAACCTACTACGTCATGAATGCGAACCGAGATATGGCTGAAACAGCGGCTGAGTACCAAGCGGACCAAGGAGCAGCGTGCGAATGCAGTTGGTTGAATGATTTCGAGTTAGATTTCTATGAGCAAGAATATAGCCGCACAGGGTTTCAGGGCGGTCTTCATTGGTATCGATGCCGTTTCGAACCAGCCCAACAGCAGGCGTTACAGCCCTTTGCCGGTAGGACAATTGACGTCCCTGCTGTCTTCATTTCCGGCAAACAAGATTGGGGTATCTACCAAGTCCCCGACGCTATCGACCAAATGAAAGAAGCCGCTTGTACACAAATGAACAAAACAATCCTGATCGACGGCGCAGGACACTGGGTTCAACAGGAACAACCGAAACAAGTAACAAAAGATCTGTTAGATTTCTTCGAACAAACGAAGCATTCACGTTAGGTTCACAAAGACTCTGTATAAAGTCAACATGGTAAGCACAGTTTACCACCTCCCTGTTCAACTCAGGCCGTGACATCAGTTACGGCCTTTTTTTCATCTATTCCCTAGGTAAAAATTCGGTAGTGGCAGCTGCTTAGTAAGCGATGGGGTGGACGCCCCTTTATCGGCATCTTTGTGCCAATAATGGTGTGATCACCATTATCAAAAAGGAACGTCCATGTCAGAAGTTAGCATAATCGGATTAGATTTGGCCAAAAACGTGTTCCAGGTTCATGG
>CAJQQZ010000051.1 GCA_905480575.1 uncultured Alphaproteobacteria bacterium
ACTCCACGGCATCAACGCCTCCACTGTTCTATTCATGCATGAATAGAACAGTGAAAAGTGTTACCAGGGACGTTCTCGAGCTCGCTCGAAACGTCCTACATGTCTCCGGTACAATTTGTTACCCATCTCCCCGACCAGGCATTTTCCAGAGACGACTCTCCGTCCCTAAGCTGTTGATTTTATTAGATGTAGGTTGATCCTTACAGATCGGGCTTTTCCGATCTTGGTACAAATGTTGGTACAAAAGGAATCGATAGATGTGGGGCCTGCACCTCAAAAAACGTGGCGATTGGTGGCATTATTACCGCGCAGTGCCTCGTCGCTACAAAAAGGTTGATCAAAGAAAGCTCATTGCATTCTCTCCTAAAACAACAGATTTCTCAAATGCTAAGCTGAAAGCAGCGGAATATACGTTGAAGCTCGAGGATGAATGGAAAGATAAGGCTGATCGATTAGCAACAATGGAACAAGGCGATGAAGCTGAGTAGTTTAGCAAGGCCGCAGAGTTCCAAATCCAAAATCGTTTTGTGCCCAAACCCACTCAGGCTATTTCGGACGAAGAACTACTGGTCTGTTTGAGGACTTTGTTTGCTGGTGATTTCCAGCCGGTTGAACAAAAATCGCTTCTTGGGATTTATGAAGAGCCAAAGCTTGATCTCATCACCGCCTTTGATAGGTTTTGGGATCATATCAAGGAAGAGTGGATGGTTCTTTCATCAGATCAAATTCGGACCAAACGAAATGTATATTTGAAATCAACAGTGCCAGGTGGTGTGCTCATGATGGCAGGGACTCTTTGGCTCGCTGTTCTCAAACTAAGGGCGGAATCAAGGCTCAGCGATGCGTCGGCTTGGGGCGGGGAAATGGGGTTCATCGCGATGCTGTTTTTTGTATCCGCCACAGGGTTAGCGTTATACTGACGTGGACGTGCCGCTGATGACTTGGCTGCTCGCCGTTCATTTTGGGTCAGTGTTGAGTTTCTTCCTTTTGACGCCTTACACAAAGGGGCCCCACGGGTTTTATCGCTTAGCGGTACTATTGGTAGAGTTTACCAAACGACCAAAAAAGCTGTAAGGCTTTTAGCAACGAGAAGCCTATTTGGCGAGACTTGCGCTGAACTGCAAACATTACAGCAAACAAGAAAATTTGATTGTTTTAAACTGAACAGTCGCATTAGGTTGCAATTCAATAAACTTGGACCCAGAGAGATGTCATGACTGACCAACTCCTCATCGAACAACGCGGCCGCGTTCTTATCAAAACTTTCAATAACCCTGAGATGCGCAATGCTCTCAGCCCTGAAATCTACAAGGCAGCGTTCGAGGCTTTAGACAAGGCTGAGAATGACCCTGATATCGGCGCCGTTGTTTACACTGGAATGGGCCAGCACTTTTGCGCTGGTGGCAATCTCAACCGTTTGAAAGAAGATCGCAATCGTGAAAAATCAGAACAACGTGCGCGGGTCGATCTGTTGAACGCTTGGGTCGAAAAAATGCGGACTTTCCCGAAGCCAATCATAGCTGCCGTTGAAGGGGCAGCGGCTGGTGCTGGTTTCTCGCTTGCGTTGGGCTGTGATTTGGTTGTTGCGGCTGAAGATGCCGTGTTCGCTATGTCTTATGTCAAAGTTGCCCTTAATCCTGATGGTGGGGGATCGATGTTCCTTTGTCGAGGGTTGCCACATCAGTTGGCGGCGGAACTCATGCTGGAAGGTGGTGTCATCGAGCCGCAACGTTTGCATGCGTTGGGGATTGTTAATCGTCTGGTTGAACCAGGTAAGAGCTTGGAAGCGGCAGTAGTTTGGGCCGACAAAATCGCAGCTGGACCAACAGCAGCCCATGGAAGAATTAAAAGCCTGCTAGAACAATCCTATCAAGGCTCTGTTATAGATCATCTTAATGTTGAGGCTGACTACATCAATGATGCTGTCTTCCACCCAGAAGCATGGGAAGGGATATCAGCCTTCTTTGACAAGAGAAAACCGAAGTTTCCGAGAGGGTAGTTCGGCTTTAACCGGAGAATAGGATCGAGGAATCCTCAATTAAGAATTCAGCGGTTGCTAGATTTACCTAGAACATGTCAGGCAATTCGGGTTAATCCTTCAGCGGTTAGTTAACTTTACGCAGGACTCTATGAGCGTCCAAGATCCATTCTATCTTACAGGAAACAATCTTTCGGTTGAGGACCTCGCGGTCTTGTCTTCTGGCGGCTCTCCTGAAATCGCGCTCGATGATAAGGGTTTAGCCGTGATGGCAGATGCCAGGGCTATTGTTCAAGAAGCGATCACGTCACGAACCCCTGTGTACGGCGTCACCACGGGATTAGGGGCGCAGGCCACCAATGCGTTGAACGAAGAGGACCTCACGGCCTTTTCCTACCAAACAGTGCGTGGCCGCGCTCATGCCGTTGGAAAATTTCTACCTCGCGAAATTGTTCGTGCTGCGATGATTATTCGCCTTAACACTCTGCTGATCGGCGGTTCGGGTGCCAGCCCAAGTGTGGCAGAGTATTTGATGAAATGTCTCAACCTCGGCCTTACACCAGCAGTCGGAGAGCATGGTTCCATCGGGGCAGGCGATCTAGTTCTAAACGCTACCTGGGCTTTGGCGTTGATCGGCGAAGGGACAATGCTGAATGATGATGGTAGTTCCATTCCTTCGCTTCAGGCGCTCAACGGCAAAAGTATAGCGCCAATAGAGTTGGGCCCGAGAGACGGCCTTGCCCTCTGTAATAACACTTCCATGTCAGCCGCTTTTGCATCAATGGGGATAGCAGGTGCAGAGGCTGCTTTCCGCAAAGCCGAAATTGCGGCTGCCTTGTCGCTACAGGCGTTTCAGTCGAACTTGTCTCCGTTTGAAGCAGGCATTTTAGCGATCAGCCCGAAGCCAGGTCAGAACAATGCCTCTGAACGCCTTCTCACCATTTTGGAAGGCAGTCAGGTGACAGAACCAGGCAGGGCCCGTCGCCTGCAAGACCCACTTTCACTACGAAACCTTCCTCAAATTCACGGCGCTGTCGTTACCGCCCTAGAACAGGCCCACGAAGCGGTGATGCCAGAATTGAATGGCATCAGTGACAATCCAGTTGTCCTGATTGAAGAGAAAAAAATTCTATCCAGTGGTGCTTACTTTACACCACAACTTACCAATGCTTTGGAGGCGTTAAGCCGTAGCTTTGCGCACATCACCATGGCGCAGATTGCCCGAATGTCGAAGTTGCTAAACCCATCCTATAGCGACCTATCTCTGTTCTTATCGCAGCCTGGATCGGCCTCAAACGGCTTTGCACCCGTTATGAAGACAGCTGAGGCTCTTGCTTGTGATCTTGTGCAGAAAGCGCAGCCAGCACCACTTTGGCCAAGCATTAATGCTAACGGCACTGAGGATGTCTTGGCGGCTACTCCGACCGCGGCTAAAGCACTGTTGGCCATCGTTGAACTTTCCGAACAACTGTCCGCCGTCGAAACACTGATCGCCATGCGTGCCATTGATATGATCGAGCCTACTGTCAAACTTGGTCCTAGATTGAAGGGTGTTTATGACACAATCAGGGCGCTGGTACCTGACGAGCAGTACGACCGGCCTTTGGCTCGTGACATTGAAACGATCGCGCAGATGAAACTACCGGTCTAATCGGTCGATGAAAAAGCTTCTTATCGCAATCGTCACATTGGTCGTTCTTTGTGGCGGCCTTTGGATTTACGGACGAGATCAATTGCGGCCAACCATTAATCAAGTCACTATCGAAGCAAAAGTAAGCAGTCCCTTATCAATCGTATTGCTGGCCGATATTCACGTTGATGAAGATGTTGAAGATCTCCAGGTGCTTCGGGTGATGATCCGCCAAATCAACGAAGTAAATCCAGACTTGATCTTACTCGCAGGCGATTACACTTCTTCGCCTGGCAAAATCATTGACCTCCGGATCCACCGTGAAAAGATTGCAAGGTTGCTGAGCGAACTTGGGCCAGCGCCAGTGATCGCAGTGCTCGGTAACTATGAATACGCCTCGCAACCGTCCGCTTGGGCCAAAGCCTTTGATACAACAAGCATCAGTGTGTTGAACAATCAAATCGCCTCTACCAAGGTTGGGGGTCAAGCATTGTGTATTCGCGGCATCGGGGATCGCTTTACAAACAATGCTGTCGATGTTCCCTTCCCCTCGAGTTGTGAGCAAGCCTTGAAAATCACCCTAACGCATGATCCAGCAGCGGCATTTGATTTCGACCTCAGCGGATTGATCTTTGCGGGCCATACTCACTGTGGCCAAGTTTCCTTTCCTTTCTTAGGGCCTTTGTGGGTGCCAACCACGGCCCCAAAAGAAGCGCACTGTGGTCTCTATCAAGATGACAAGAAAAGCCTCTTTGTCAGTTCTGGGACAGGAACTTCTCTTTTGCCTATACGTTTTGGCGCACCAGCGCAGTGGGACCTAATCCGCCTGGAACCGAAAAATTAGCTAGCACATCTCGGCGCTCATGGATTAGGGTTTCGTTTGAAGAATTATCAGAGAACGAAGATGATAGCACCCACCAACGAAGCCTTCCGTCAAGAAGTCCGTGAATTCATGCGAAGCAATTTGCCCGACGATATCCGGGCCAAGGTTGCCGAAGAGCGCATGGACCTGCCTAAAGAAGATCAGAGGCGTTGGCATCGTATTCTGGATAAACAAGGCTGGGCGGTGCCGAGTTGGCCAAAAGAGCTAGGCGGCTCAGGATGGACAGATGAGCAGTTCTACATTTTTGAACGGGAGCTTTCTTTAGCCGACGCACCGCGCAACACGGTTTACGGCGTTGGCATGCTGGCGCCTACAATTATTGAATACGGAACCGATCAGCAAAAGGCAGAGATTTTGCCACGTATCAAGAACGCTGATGACTTTTGGTGTCAGGGCTTTTCTGAGCCCGGTGCAGGGTCTGACCTCGCAGCGCTCAAATGCAAAGCGGAGAACAAAGGTGACCATTACCTGATCAACGGCTCAAAAATGTGGACAAGCGAGGCCCATATTGCCGACCGCATGTTTGGTTTGTTCCGCACGGATAGCTTGGGCAAGAAACAACATGGCATCACTTTCATTCTCGTCGACATGAATGCTCCAGGTGTAGAGGTCAGCCCTATCAAGACGTTTGACGGTGGCGGTACAGAAATCAACCAGGTTTTCTTTACCGATGTTAAGGTTCCAATCGAAAACCGTGTCGGCGAAGAGCACCAAGGATGGGGGCTCGCGAAGTACCTCTTGAGTTTGGAGCGGTTTGGGACTGCTGAAGTATCGCGCTCGATGCGTACATTGCAGAGGCTCAAAGCATTTGCTTCCAACCAGACACGCGGTAATCTCCGGCTGATTGATGATCCTGATTTCAAACAACGCCTGACCAGAGCAGAGTTAACGTTGCGTGCTGTCGAGCTGACGGAGTATCGTTTACTCTTTGGCGGCGAACCTGCAGGCGCTGAAGCCTCTCTCCTCAAACTCAAAGGCACTGAAGTACAGAACGACATTTTGGAGTTACTGCACGATGCCGTCGGTGTTCATGCCTTAATCGATATGGGTGACCCGGAAGAAGCTGGTGAACTTCCCGCAGGACCCGAAGAAGCAGGTTACGCCGCACGGGCACATTTCAACTTTAGAAAGACCATGATTTACGCTGGATCAAACGAGATCCAAAAAACCATCATGGCCAAAGCAGTGTTGGGACTTTGATCATGACGAGACCAGCGCCTCTTTACACTGAAGAACAACAGATCATCGCCGACTCCGTTCAACGCTTCTTGCAAGAAAACTACTCTTTTGACCAACGCCAGAAAGCCATCACATCTGAGCGCGGATTCAGTCAGGAACACTGGCAGAACTTCGCCGAACTTGGCTGGTTAGGTCTGCCCTTCTCCGAAGAACAAGGCGGCTTTGGTGGCAGCCTGAAAGACGCGGCTATCATCACAGGTCTGCTCGGTGAATATCTAGCGATGACGCCCTACCTTACAGCGGTTATCAGTGCCGGTCAGGTTCTAGCGAATTTCGCGCCTGGCAATGTTTGCGAACTGGTAGAAGGGTCGAAGATCGTTTCCTGTCCTCACTTTGATTTTGAGAACTCTGAGTTGACGGTTTCCAAACAAGGCGGAGCATTCACCTTGTCTGGTGACATCCCGTTCCTCCCCTATGCTGAAAGTGCCAGTTCCTTAGTTCTCCATGCGGAGATGGACGGGGATTGGGCGACTTTCTTAATACCAACCGATAGCTCCGGCCTGAATCTTAAGTCTTACAAAACCTACGATGGCGGCAGAGCGAGCGACGCAGAGCTTCAGTCAGTACCCGCTCAACTGTTAAGCGCACATGCGAAACCCGCTTTGGAAGCGTCAAATCTCGCGACTATGGCTTTGCTTTGTGCAGAGGCTTCCTCCATCCTATGGGCGCTTGAGGAGCAAACCCTGGCCTATCTTCAAACTAGGGAACAATTCGGCCAGAAACTCTCGTCTTTCCAGGTTCTTCAACATCGCTTGGTTGATGTTTACGTTAATTGCCAGCTTGCTCAATCCATGGCAGATGATGCCGTTGAGGCCGTTTCTAATTGGGCTTCCGACGCGCCCCAAAGAGTGTCTGCTGCCAAAGCTTATATCGGTGACTTAGGGCGAAAAATCGGCCAAGATTGTGTTCAGCTCCACGGCGGTATTGGCATGACAAACGATTTACCGATTGGACATTACCTCAAACGACTAACGGCGATTGATCGGCTTTACGGTGACGCGGCTTGGCATCGCAATCAGTTTGCAATGTTTGCCGAAACAAAGTGAGTTCACTTTACCTTACTAAATAGAAGATGATCTCGCGGTACAGAGGATAGGTTTGGGCAGATATCACTTTTGCGCATCAGGCCTTCATTCTCAAAGCCAGCTTTCTCTAGAACTCTGGCTGAGCCTCGGTTTTCGGCATCGCACATAGCACTCAAGCGGTAAATGTGATCTTGTGCCAAAGCCCATTTTACTAATGCAATCAGTGCTTCGCTAATAATACCTTGTCCCCATTTTTCGCTCATGAGAACATAACCAAATTTGATTTCAAAATTATTTGGATAGTGCATGGCGATCATGCCAACCAATCCAATCGAACTATCGAGTGGCTCAATAACATAGCTTTGCCCTCGATTGTCTCGATTCTTTTCAATCATCCGTTCCAGATAGACCTCTGTTTTCTTAACGGAATTGTGAGTCAACCAATTGAGGTACTTCGTAACTTTCGGGTCTGAGGCATAACGATCATAGATGCGCAGAGCGTCTTCCATCTCAGGCTGGCGCAAAAGCAGACGCTCAGTCTCAAAAAACTTTGGGAAGATCATTGGCTTTCATCGGCACCAAGTTTTTTCTCCAGCCAGCGCACACCAGCGGAAACAACAAGGATCAAAACCAGGTACTCGAGCACCAACACGGAATAGATCTCTAGAGCTCGATACTCGGTCACTGCCAGCTCATTGGCTTTGCGAACCAACTCACCCATGCCGATGACGGATACGAGCGACGACATTTTCAGCATGTAGACGAACTGGTTTCCGATGGCCGGTAAAATACGGCGGAGGGCCTGAGGCAAAATCACATAGTACATGCGGTCAAAATATGAGAGCGAGATAGACTGCGCCGCCTCAGTCTGGCCCTTAGGGATGGACTGGATACCGGCTCTAAAAATCTCCGCCAAAAAGGCAGTTTCACAAATGGAAAGTGCGATGACACCAGACCAAAAGACCGTCAAATCGATAGAAGGGAAAAGAGTTGGCAAACCGTAGTGGATCCACAGGATAGCCACAAGCACCGGCAGAGCTCTAATCAGTTCGACATAAGTGCGGTTGAAACCACGCAGGAAAGGGTTCTTAGAGAACCCCGGTAAAGCGACCAGCAGGCCAATCGGAATGGCGATCAACAAAGACACAAATGACAGCAGGATCGTATACCAAAACCCGCTCATCAGGAATTTCAGGTTAATCCAACCAGACTTGGTGCTTGGGTCAACAACGTACCAGCCCCACCCCTGACCACAGCCAGAGAGAAAAAGCCCAACGGCAACAATAAGAAGAACGCGGTTTACATTTTTGTTCATTTCATGCGCCTCCTAGTGTTGTAAAATTTGTTTTAAGAACCGCTGACACCGCTCGGTTCGAGGTTGGCCGAAGAATGTCTCCGGATCAGCCGTCTCTACGATTTGACCTTGATCCATGAAGACCATTGTGTCCGCCACTTTTCGGGCAAAGCCCATCTCGTGGGTGACAACTATCATCGTCATACCGCTGTCTGCCAACTCAACCATGACCTCTAAAACTTCTGAGATCATTTCAGGGTCTAAGGCAGACGTCGGTTCATCAAAGAGAAGGATTTTGGGTTCCATGCAGAGGGACCGCGCTATGGCTACTCGTTGTTGTTGACCACCAGAAAGTTGTTTTGGATATTTGCCTGCTTGTTCCGGGATGTGTACGCGTTCGAGGTAGGCCATTGCACGATCCTGTGCTTCCGTTTTGGAAAGGCCTCTTGCTCTGATCGGTCCAAGGGTCAGATTATTCAGCACCGACAAATGAGGGAACAGATTGAACTGCTGAAACACCATCCCGACTTCTTGGCGGACTTGTGAGACAGTTGTGTCATCCAGTTTGATACCATCAACACGAATGATACCTTCTTCGTGTTTTTCAAGCCGATTGACGCAACGGATCGCGGTGGACTTTCCAGAGCCAGATGGTCCGCAAATAACGACCTTGTCGCCCTGTGCCACTGAAAGTGAGACTGAGTTGAGGGCTTGAAAGTCACCAAACCACTTCGAAACACCGTTCAATTCTATCGCCGCTGTCATTCGCTACCCTGTTTCTTTATCTCTCTGGCAAGGAGATTGTTTATGCTCGGCCAATCATTCGCTTAAAGCGCAATAAAAGTCAAAGCAACTTGCCTTCCCAATGTCTCTAACCTAGTTTGACTGCATTCAAGGAAATCCAACAGGGAGAAAACGATGAGATTCCTAATGGCCGCTTTGGCCTCACTTACACTTGTTTTTGGTACGGTTCAGGCACAAGCGCAGTCCGCACTCAATGACATTCTGAGCAATGGTGTTCTAAAAGTCGGTACAACAGGCGACTGGAACCCGATGACGATGAAAGATCCAGAAACCAATTCATACACTGGTTATGATATCGACGTGATGACTGCCTTGGCGGCTGATCTCGGTGTTGAAATTGAGTTCGTTCCTACCGATTGGAAAACACTTGTAAACGGCGTTGTCGCGGGCAAGTACCACATGACTGGGTCTGCGTCGATTTCACCAAAGCGTGCTAAGGCCGCTGGTTACTCCAACTCTTACTTCTCTTTGGCAACTGTGCCTTTGACTCTGAAAGAGAATGCAGACCGTTTCAAGGATTGGGATGACCTGAACCAAGCCGACATCAAAGTTGCCGCAACACTGGGTACAACTCAGGAAAAGCAGGTTAAGCAGTTCTTCCCCGATGCTAAGCACGTCATCGTTGAAGCACCTGCTCGCGACTTCCAAGAAGTTCTTGCCGGCCGAGCCGACGCACATATCACATCCAACGTTGAGGCTTACAAGCTTGTTGCAAAGTATCCTCAGATGATGATCGTTCCTGTATCTACCCCTAAAGCACCAACACCAATCGCGATGTTGTTGCCTCAGGCTGACCAAGTCTGGATCAATTACGTTAACACTTGGATTGCTCTCAAGACAGAGCGCGGCATGTTTGCCGAGCTTGGCCGCAAATGGCAACTTTCTGAGTAAGTTTTTCAAAACCTACTGACGATTAAAAGGCGGATCCGATCGGGTTCGCCTTTTTCTTTAGAGACACTTCTTAGGGGATATTATGCGATTAGATCTTGCCACCTGGAAAGAGGTCGAACACTATCTCGAACACAACAAAGGCATCATTCTTCCCACTGGCTCAACCGAGCAGCACGGCCCTGTAGGGCTGATCGGGACGGATCGAATTTGTGCGCAAGCCATCGCGGATGCAGCAGGAGAGCAAGCCGGAGCCTATGTTTGTACCGCCCTTGGATACACACCCGCACCTTTCAACATGTCCTTCCCAGGCACGCTTTCTTTGAACCCTGAAACCTTTGCTCAGGTCATCGCTGAACTTTTGGAAGGGTTAGCCCATCATGGCTTCGAGAAGATCTACATTCTGAATGGCCACGGGGCCAACCTTGAGCCGATCCGTTCTGTACTTCCAACGATCCAGGGAGCTGAAGTTCTTCTCAAGTCCTGGTGGGACTTCAAAGAGGTGAACGCGATCCGTTCTGAGCTTTATGGAGATTGGGAGGGCATGCATGCAACCCCTTCAGAAGTCGCCATTACCCAGGCCCTTCACCGCGTTGTTGAAGATCCAAGCTTAGAAGAGCCCAAGAAACTTTCACCGGAATTCATCCGAGAGCATGCAGGCGATAAACACGGTCCACCCGATGAACATCGCGCCGATTTCCCGGACGGACGTGTAGGGTCACATTCGTCACTCGCACGACCCGAACATGGCAAGCGTTTGTTGGATGCTGCTTCGAAGGCAGTGGCCGAAGATTTCAATGCTTTTGTTACAGCTTCATGTGTCTAGGAAGAGAAAACAATACCATTTCAGACCGAGCCCTAACGGCTTCTACGCTTAGGATGTTGACAAACTAATTGTCAGCGCAGCTGAGCTAGAACCCATTCTTGTTCCGCTCTCTCAAATCGAAGAAATCAATGAAAACTATTGGTTTAATCACGGCGCAGTTCCTACGGGCGCTGCCATCGTTGAGCATTGGCGGCTGATGAACGCAGCTGACCTTCGCTATCCAATTATTCTTTGCGCGGACGGCAAGATAATGGATGGCATGCATCGAACCCTCAAAGCCTTATTGACCAATGATCAAAATATTCTAGCCAAAAAGTTCGCTATTACTCCGGCTTCAGATTTTGTTGACGTTTATCCTGATGACCTTCCTTACTAACTGCGTTAAGCTTCGCGCAAAAAGGGAGACAACATGTCTAGAAAAACTGCGATTATCACCGGTGGCTCATCAGGGATTGGAGCCGCTTCGGCATTAGAACTGGCCAAAGCTGGTTGCAATATCCTGGTCACATACGCCAGCAACAAAAAGGGCGGTGAGAACATTGCCGAGGTCTGTCGTACAGAAGGTGTCGAAGCCATTGCCGTTCAGGCGGATGTTAGCAGCAATGACGACTGTATCACCGTCAACAAGGCCGCTGTCGATAAATGGGGCAGAGTAGATATTTTGGTTAACTCCGCGGGCATGACGCGCTTTTTGAGCTCTGCGGCCTTGTCCGCAATTGATGCTGACGATTTCGCGCGGATTTATGAAGTCAATGTCACGGGTACTTTCCAAATGATCCGCGCGGTTGAAGAAGAAATCATCAAAGCCAAGGGTTCTATCGTTAACATCTCATCCCATGCCGGCAAATCTGGGCTTGGTTCGTCGATGGTTTATGCTTCATCTAAAGCAGCCCTGAATACACTGACACTGAGCCTCGCCCGTCACTTCGCACCAAATGTGCGGGTGAATGCTGTTTGCCCTGGTTTTGTTGGAACAGATTGGATGGCACCTCGTTTTGAACCGGAACAGTTCGAAAAGTTCAAAGAGACAGTTGCCAGCTTGGCACCGCTGAAGACCCTCGTCCTGGCAGAGGACGTCGCAGAAGCTGTCCTGTGGTTTGCATTGGGCGGTACTAAAATAACCGGACAACAACTCACCATCGATGGTGGTACACATTTGACAACCGCCACCCCCGTTAAGAATGATTAGGAGACGAGAAATGGTTAATCCCAAGTATGAGCCTGTTGATGCTTCGCAGACGCCGCGTTTCTCTGATGTTGCAACTTTCCTGCGCACCAAACGTGTTGAACCGGTTGAGGAACTCGATATAGGGCTCGTTGGAGTACCCTTTGATCTTGGCCTCAACTACCGGTCCGGGCCAAGAGATGCACCCGCGGCGGTGAGGGACGCAAGTCGCCTCATTCGCAAAGTTCATCCGACCTCAGATATTCAGCCTTACAAGCTATGCAATATTGCCGATATCGGTGACGCGCCAATTAATCCGCTCAACAAAGATGAAACCATTGATCGAATTGCTGACTTCTACGCGGATCTAAAGGGTAAGAACATTCGCCCGGTTTCGATCGGTGGCGATCATACAATCCCAACGCCGATCCTTCGAGGATTAGCCTCGGATGGCCCCGTTGGCATTTTCCAAATCGATAGTCATGCGGACACTCTGGACGAGATGTGTGGCACGAAAGTCAATCACGCAACCTTCATGCGCCGCGGCCTCGAAGAAGGGCTGATCGATCCAAAACGGGTGGTGCAGATCGGCCTAAGAGGGTCACGATTCAGTCCTGAGGATATTCAATTCGGCTATGACGCCGGCTTTACGATCATCACCTTTGATGAGTATGAAGAAATGGGCCGTTCTGCCGCTCTCGCGAGGATCAAAGAAACTTTGGGAACAGGCCCAACTTACGCCACCATCGACATAGACGGCTTAGACCCCGCGTTTTGCCCTGGCACACCGGTGCCAGAAATTGGTGGTATCACACCAAGGGACGCTCAGGTTATGATCCGTGCTTTGCAAGGTATCGACTTGATCGGCGCAGATATCAGTGAAGTAGCACCTTGCTACGATCCAACTGGTATCACATCCATCACCGCAGCCAATCTGATGTTTGAATTTGTTTGTGTAATGGCTGATGCGATTGCTTCCAGGCGCTAGATCAAATCCAAGCCTTCCAATGCGGCTCGAACCTGAGCCTTTTGTTCTTCTGAAGCTGGCGAGGTGGGTTTCTTGGCGAGGCCTGCTTCGACGCCTTGCAGAGACTGGGCGTATTTAACGAGGGATGGCATGTTATCGACACCGACGGCATCCCAGACCGGCATCAACCGTTCGTGCAGATCTCTTGCTTTGTCCCAGTCCTGAGCTTTCACGGCATCCCATAAAGCCACTGAAGGTCCCGGAGCAGCCGTCAGTATGGCGGCAATGGAACCCACTGCACCCAGTTGATATGAGGGATAAAGCAGAGCATCAACAGCGCTGAAAATCAGATTGTTTGGCTTGGATCGGCGCATCAAGTCCGCGAAGAGCTTCATATCACCAGCGCTTTGTTTCACGCCAACGACACCTGGCACTTCATCCATGATTCGCAGCAGCAAGTCTGGTGAAAGGTAACACCAAGGAACAACGTTGTAGATTAGGATCGGTACGTTGCAGTCAGCGTGAATCTCGCGAAAATGATTAACCATTGCATCATCATTAGGTCTGAACAAATAGTGTGGGGGCGTGATCTGCAGTGCTACAACGTCTAGCTCTTTGACCAAATGACCGCGTGCCGCCACTTCTGACGTTGAATTGGCGATAATACCAGCAACGACCGGAACCCGGCCATTCACGGCCTCGACGGTGGCAGAAATCAAATCAGCGTATTCTGAGCGGTCCAGGACATGACCTTCACCTGTACTACCACCCGCCGCTAATCCGTGCACGCCGTTGTCGATCAACCAGTCAACCTGGCCTTTGATCAGTGTGAAATCGATTGCTCCATCATCTTTGAACGGTGTGGTGAAGGGCGCAACAACGCCTGCAAGATTAATCATAGTCTTCTCCCTCTTTTTCGTTTGATTTATGCTTGTCATAGCCTGCTTCAAGTTCTGAGCGGAGAAAATCGCCAAAGTTAAGCGGCGCAAATCGAGAGGGGTTTTCTTGGCTGACACAAGAAGCCAGAGGCTCAATCACCGTTGAAACGTGTGGATCGAAGAAGAACGGACAGGAGTAACGTTCTCGCCCAGAGCGGTTGATTACACGGTGGGGTGTTGAAAGCAACAAACCATTGCTCCAAAGATTTAGCATATCACCAACATTGATCACGAACGCGCCCGGAATGACGGGAGCATCGACCCACTGGCCAGACGAGGTCATGACCTGCAACCCACCAACATCGTCTTGGGCCAGTATGGTCAAACAACCAAAGTCGGTATGAGGTGCGGAGCCGTAGAGGTCCTCGGGTGCGGTTGGTTCGGTTGGCGGGTAGTGTAACAATCGCAGCCACGTCGTTGGTTTTTCAAAGGCCGGCAAAACCTTTTGCTCGTCGGTGTTCAAGGCGCGAACAACCAGTTTCATGAGCGAGAACCCTAGCTCACTCAAGCGGTCATTGTAGGCTGTCACGGTTTCCCGAAACCCTCCCAATTCAGGCCAGAGATTGGGGCCTGATAGGTAAATGCCAGGAGAGCGTAACTCGTCTTCCCGCATCATCATGAAGCTCTCTGACTGATTAGGCTTCTTCACTTCGGCCAAGGTCGAATTTACATCAGTCGACGTGTTGATGGGAATGAAACCTCTGTGGATCTCATTCAGTTCAACGGCCATCTTGCTTTTTAATGGCAAAGCGTGGAACTGTTTAGAAGCTTCAAAGACTTGTTCAACCAGCGATGATGGAACACCATGGTTAAGAATGTAGCCAAACCCCGTTTCACTGTAGGCTTTGTAAAATTCGTGGGCCAGACAATCTAATGCCTGCTCGTCCTCGGACCATAAGGCCGACAGGTCAATGATCGGTATTTCACTGAACTGGCCCACGCGCCTCTAACTCTTGTTTCTATACTTGAAAGCTTGTGCGAAGCGCCAAACTAGGTATTCGCCGCAGGTTGTAGGATCAAAAAGAGGCTCTTCGCCTTCCCTGACAATGGGTGTCATATCTGTGTCATAATTGGGATCGACGGCGGCTACAATTGAGAACCGTTCTCTGCCAGAAGTGTTGACTACCCGATGTGGTGTGGAGGCAAAACGGTTGTTGGTCCAGCGAGCCAAGAGGTCGGCCACGTTGACCACTAGGGTACCTTCAATTGGATGAGCCGTTACCCAATCACCGTTCTTATCCTGCACCTGTAAACCACCGACTTCATCCTGGCGCAACAAAGTTAAGGCTCCAAAGTCAGTATGCGGCGCAACCCCGAACTGATCAGCACCAGCATCTACCTCCTGTGGAGGGTAGTAGATAATCGAGCAGCGGGTCATCGGTTTATCAATAGTTTTGATAAAGTGATTGGCAGGCAAATCTAGCGCTGTTGCAAAAACCCTAAAGAGGTTCCAAGCAAGATTGTTGGCGGCATCAAAATAAGCGACCATTGTCTCTTGCATCTCTGGTAGAAATTCTGGCCACTGGTTCGGACCGACCAACGCGCGACCAGCAAGATAGTCCGGATCCTGGTCATCAACATCCAGACCCCAAATGAAACTCTCTTTGAGATCAGGTTTGGCATCATCTGACATCTTTGCGCCACCGGTGGACAGAAACCCGCGATGGTTTTGGTTGACCTTTACTTGGTTTTTTTCGTCGACAGGACGACGGAAAAACTCCCCGGCTAACTCGTAAACTTGGGTGATTAGATCATCGGAAATGCCGTGGTTCTTAACATAGAAGAAACCGGAATTCTCGGCCGCATGAACGATGTCATCTGCGATACGTTTCAGGACGGCAGAATCTCCGCCACCGATGTCGGCTAGGTCGATTACCGGGATCAGGGAGACATCAACGTCCTTTGCTTTTGCATAAGCCATCAGTCCTCATCCTCTTGATAGTAACCGATAACGTCACCTTCCGTCGTGACACCCAACCCGTTTAAGAGCCGGTTGGAATAGGAGAAGTAACAACAGACTTGGTTAACTTCCAATATCTCTCCATCGTTACAGCCAGCAGCATGCAGTGCCTCGATATCCGCCTTAACCATGTTAGCCACATCAGTCGTCAGCTTGGCGGTATAATTGAGCAAAGCGAGCTCTTTGCCTTCGAATTCTCGTTCTGGAGCCTTCGCTTTGAAGGCCTCCAAAATTGCATCCGACTTGGCTTTGTTTTTTAGCAAGCGTCGAGCATTGGTAAAGTGATGAGTGAAGGAGTAATCACAATAGTTCAGGATGGATGTGTAGGAGGCAACCATCTCAAGAAACCAGAACGGCAGTTTGTTGTCCGGGTTGTGCAGCACGGCTTTGTAAACTGCCATATGCCCCAACATTGTGTGGGGTCTGAGCGAGTGTACGCGCATGACATTATCAACCGTACCTGCCGGTGTTAGTGCCGTTTTGTACATTTCTTTGAGGTCGCCTTCCGCTTCCTCTAAAGGAATCATTTCAATCCAAGCCGTCATGCGTTACCTTTCTGTGCAATTGGTTATCGCTAACACGAAACCCACCCCTTTTCAAAGCCAGAGATGAGAA
>CAJQQZ010000052.1 GCA_905480575.1 uncultured Alphaproteobacteria bacterium
GCCTCAGACTGTTGACAAACCCCGTCATTTTTGGCGGGGTTTTTCTTTTGGGCTTATTTCGGTAGTTTTTGCGATGGTTTCGTTTGAATTTTAATGGGTTCTTTGGTGCCCTATGCCTCTGCGGGCCTCTTTGTCATCGCCATTGCTATCTTCTTGATGTTCTGTGCGGTTGCAGCAAGTAGTGCCTGCCATGTGACGGCAAGAATACCTCGATACCGAGCATAGCGATGCCCATGGAGCTGCTTGGCATCTGCAAAGGACCGCTCCACTGTTTCCTTGCGCCTCTTGTAAATGGCTTTGCCTTGTGGAGTGAGACGATGGCTATCACACCTTTCCCGCTGATCTGCCCAGACGTGGCGCGTGACAACTTTGATCATGCTGGCTGAAGCTGTACATTGATCTCGAAACTCACAATCAGCGCAAACTTTGGGGTCTGATTTATAGTGACGGTAGCCTGTGCGGTCCGTTGTAGAGTAGCCCAGCAGTTGCTCTCTTGGGCAAAGATAGGCGTCCTGATCTTTGAGATAGATGAAGTCCTTCTTGCGAAACATGCCTGGCCTGCTGTTGGGTCTACGATAGCCTGTAACGCCAAAGATACCCCGATCTTCTAAACCTTTGGCAATAGCAGATGTTGCATAGCCTGCATCCAGACCAACAGCTTTGACGTCAAAGTCAAAGCGCTCTCGTTGACGGTCCAGCCTACCAAGGTAGGCAATAGAGTCATGAATGGAGGCCGGGGTTACATAACTATCTGTAATGATGCCCAATTTGCCATCAACTGTGCGGTGATCCAGGTAGAAAAAGCCTTTGGGCTTGCCATCGCGCACCATATAGCCAGCTTCTGGATCAGTGCGACTGACTTTGGTTTCTTTCTCTACTACTGTACGCTCTTTAGCTTTGAGAGGTTTTTTGCCATGCTCTAAACGGTCATTCTCAATGGCTGCATCCAAAGCCTCCCAATAGTCAGAGCGGGACTTTTGAACCACTTTCTTGTCAAAGCGGTTCTTGTTGGCATTGGCTTTGAGGTGAGTACTGTCTGTATAAAGGACAGTGCCATCGGCCAGACCATGACTGACCGCTTGCTCAACAATGTGGTCGAAGATATCTTGAGCAACCGAACTGTCACGGTAACGGCGGTTCTGAGATAAAGTTGAAGCATCAAAGACGCCGTCACTCAAATTGAACCGCAAGAACCAACGATAAGCAAGGTTCACTTCTATTTCACGAACCAGTTGACGTTCTGAGCGAATACCAAAAAGATAGCCAATGAACAAAGCTTTGAACATCACGACCGGATCAAGAGCCGGCCGCCCATTGTCTGGGCAATAAAGGTCTGAAACACGATCACGTATAAAGTCAAAATCTAATACCGCATCTATGCGGCGCAACAGGTGGTCTTGAGGCACAAGCTGCTCAAGGCTCACCATCTCAATTTCGGTTTGATGAGGACCTGGATTTTTAAGCATAAACCATTGAATCACAAAGCCCCGGCTTACGCCAGGGCTTTGTCAGCAGTCTGAGCCGCGTTCTGTATGAGCGCGGCTTTTTTTGAGTATCAGTTAGTTGTTGCTAATTAAGAGCGGGCGAAAATTTCCACGCGACGGTTAGCAGCTTTACCTGAATCGCTATCATTGTCAGAAATCGGCAATTCCTCACCTGAACCTGATGTAATCATTTTATGACGTGGAATGCCTTGTGTTGCTAGATAGTCCGCAACAGATTTCGCGCGACGCTCTGAAAGCTTCAGATTATATTCTTCGCCACCATCGCTGTCAGTGTGTCCGACAATGGTGAAACGCTCAACGCCAGAGCCTTGCAGACGTTGTGCGATAGAATTCAACTCTGCCTTAAATGCTGGCTTAATTGCAGAACTATTCACATCAAAGGCAATATCA
Organism: uncultured Alphaproteobacteria bacterium; assembly: GCA_905480575.1. Lineage (GTDB taxonomy): Bacteria > Pseudomonadota > Alphaproteobacteria > UBA7985 > CAJQQZ01 > CAJQQZ01. The sequence continues at coordinate 1,896 of CAJQQZ010000052.1, forward strand.
CCAGAGATTGTTACAACTGGTTTGCTAACAACGGGCCGAGGAATAGGTGCAGGTTGAACAGGCGCAACAGCAACACGTTGTGGCGTAACAGGCTGAGGCGCGGCAGGGGCTGCCTTAGGCGCGCAATCTCCGCTGCCAGTTGTCTGAATTGAGCCCGCGCCAGAGTTCTTGATAGACTGGCTGGTCTGTGTCTGTAGCGTGTTACAGCCACCACCAGGGCCACTCGCCCGGCCAGAAGTAGACACGCTCGTAGAGCTGTCGCTGAGGTAGGGGGCAACTGTGTCACAAGCAGAAAGAGCAAAAAGCCCCAATGCCGGAACCAGAATTGAACGGATTTTCATCGAACGGATCTCCAAGTAATTTTCACTTCCCAAATCTAACAGGAAAATTTTGAATCAATAATTTTTGCAAAATGCTATTCTGTTAGCCTGGATTTACGCGTGTTGATGTCGGTTAGTAAAGGCTTTTTTTGGCCTATCTCTCTGTTTTTTATGAATAATTTGGATTCTCTAAGAGTCCTTTTTGAGACCTCCCTCAAAATCCTAGAGTCTAAACTATATCCGCTTTGTGGCAGATATTTGTTCGCAGAAAGCCAACAACTCGTTTGATTAAGGAACATGCTTGTCGACTGCTTTGTTGCTACTTGCTAAGCAAACGGAGTAAATTAGCGGATCAGCTTTCGAAAGCTGAAATCAATTCAGAGAAGAACATGCCCTTACTTGCTAGCCTACCTATGTATGATCATGAGGCCATTGAAACTGATACTGATCAATGGTGGCAAGTCATCTCGAATGAACTAAGAAATCGTGATGTTGCTGCCCCTGAAAAACTTACACGATCAAATGATAGCCGTTTGATTTGGAGAGATCCAAACCTGCTTCTCACTCAATGTTGTGGCTACGACTTAATGGTCAATGGCTATGACAATTTGGAACCGATCCTGACGCCAATTTATGGATTTGAAGATTGCGAAGGTGGGAACTACTGCTCCTACATCGTTGTCGCAAGGGATGGCAAAATCAGGTCTGCTGCTGCGTTAAAGGGAAAACTGCTAGCGATCAATGGATACCGTTCACATTCAGGATACAACGCTCTACGGGAATATATGGCCCTCAATCTGGGTGTCGGGGCCCATGAACAAAGCCTGGTTGTCAGTGGTTCACACTACAATTCCATGAAAATGACGGCAGAGGGTGAGGCCGCCGCCGCCGCCGTCGATTGTGTGACCTACGGCATTGTCGCGTCTTATGCACCGGAACTGGTTTCCAAATTGTTGGTCTTGGGTAAATCGCCTTTTCACTCCGTTCTGCCCTATGCAGTCCCAAAAACGATGGATGACAAACTAAAGACATCACTTCTCTCTGCTCTGAAAGCTGCGTTGGAAAAGCCTGAGTACCATGGAATCCGTGACCGGCTGGGAATTCGTTCTTTCATCCTCAAGAACACATCTGACTATCTTTCAATCAAGGTAGCAGAACAAGAGTTACGGGACGTCATGCCGGATTTTCTGCAGGAGCCAGGCCGGTAAAACCCAGCTCCTCTAGGGGGTTAGTCGACGCTTCGCTTCGACATCCAAGAAAGGTCTTTGGTTGCCCACATGAACACTGCCGTTAGGCCAACCATGGTGAACGACCCGAACAACAAAGAATAATCTTGTTCTTTCAGCATGAAAAATAGAACCGCGTACAGCCCTATCAAACAAAGTGCTGAAACTAGAGCCTTCATTTTCGATCCCAATACCGACAATGTATAAAGTGATGCCATGGTTATAACGATCGCTGAACCCGCCAGGTAAGCCGGTACAAATCCAAAATGCTCCGCCATAGAAAGTAGCAGCAAGAAGAAGAGGCAAAGTGGGGCGGAGAGCACCAAGTACTGGATAGGGTGGACAGTTCGTTTTGTCGTGATTTCGCTCAAGAAATAAAACCCAAAAGTCACAACCAAGAACAATAGGCCATACTTTAATTGTAGAAGTTCAGACCTGATCTGACAGTTTCCGGATTTTGATGCGGTGTCTGTCGGATCAAATTCAGTTTATGAACTTGGCCTTCCAGATTTCTTTGCCCTCTATCATTGTCTCAAATGGCGTTCTTCCGCAACATCT
>CAJQQZ010000053.1 GCA_905480575.1 uncultured Alphaproteobacteria bacterium
CGTAGTTTCCTTTGTTTGATGTTTTTGGTTTGCACCTACATCAAAACCGGAAACGGCTGGCTCCTTCAAGAGCCGAACGTAGTCCTTCCAGCTAGCTGGAAGGACTACTATGTCAGATTAAGTCGGAACTAATTCACTTAACACGATCAAAATCACCTTTTTCAGCCGCATCTAGTAAGTCAGAAGTCACCTTTCTGTTGTCAAATCGATCGAACTCTCCAACAGACATCGATGCGAGCCAAGTACTAACTTCGTCTCTGAATCCTAGCTTCGACAGAGTCGTCACCAATTCAGCGACATAGATCGGTTTTGTAGTTTGGTTTGTTCGCTGAACGATAAGAGCATCAACCAAGTCTTTATCACTAAGGAACTTCTCGCAGGGCTGCTCAAAAGCAGCAAGTTCTTGTGAGAAAGAAGTGGAACCCAAAAATGCCAAACCAACGATCAATGAGCCTGCAATCGCCGTCACTCTTGCCCAAGTCTTTAACGTTGTTTGCATTTAGATGTCGCCTCTGTTTTGCTCGGACGGTAGGATAGAGCGAACAATCATAAGCGGGAAGCGTTATTCTAACTAAAACGGGCAATAACAAGAAAAGGCCCGCCGAAGCGAGCCCCACATTTCTCTTTGTCGGTTGGTTTACATACCGCATCTGATGCGCTTGAAACCGTCACAGAAACCTTGGTCACAAACAGCACCTGTTCCGATTAGACGGGTTGGCTTGGACTGGCCAATGTTGTTTGCTTTCTTGAAGTTGATTGACTTGTTGAAACCTTTGATCTGACAATATTTGTCGGCTGCTGGTTTGCCACAACCCGTTGCCCAGTTAACACACCAATCAAGACGGTTGCCCTGGAACTTTGGCTTGAAAAAAGTTTTTGCGACTGGTGCAGGCTTCGTACAAGTAATCTTCTTAAAACCGTCACAGAAGCCCTGGTCGCAAACCGCGCCAGTTGAGATGAGGCGGGTTCTGGCGAAGTTGCCGATATTGTTTGCTTTGCTAAAGTTGGCTGACTTTTTAAAGCCCTTATTGATGCAGAAAGCATCTGCTGCTGGCTTGCCGCAACCAACACCCCAGTTGAGGCACCAATCAAGACGATCTCCACCAAATTTCGGCTTGAAGAATACTTCTACTGAATTGAAAGCCTGGGCTTGACCGATGGCTGTGAAAAGGACTGTTGCGGCTACGATAACTTGAATTAGGTTTCTCATGGATCTATTCCCTTCGCTTGAGACTGTTTGGTTCATGAGAGCCATTATGCCTTTTGCGGCTGAATCCTTTCTGAACGGAAAATATTTGTTTCCTGAACAAATGGTCAATTTTTATTCAAGTTAAATCAAAAGCCGAATCCATCCAACTCTTGCTATATATAAAATTTTATATATATGGTCTTACCTCATTTGCGGGAGTAAAAACCTTGGATACTAGAAAGAAAATTCTTTACAGTTTCGTGATCGTACTCATGTTGTCTGCAGCCGCCAAAATCGTTTTCGGTTTCTAGACCCTGATTACGATCTTTGGAAATGCGTCAAAGATCAGCCTGTTTCCTTGTTTCTCGTCTTCTTTAGTATCGCTTGACTCAAATGATCCGCGATTCCAAATTCCCTTAGGACCTCTTCGGTATTTTCTCCTAGCGTAGGAGCACCTTGTTTCACCGCACCCGGGGTTATCGAAAACTTAACAGGCAGACCAAGAGTCTTTGTTGAACCTAGACGACTGTGTTCAACCTCTACAACCATTTCCCGTGCTAGGGTCTGTGGATCTTCGTGCATCTGCTTAACATTCAAGACAGGACCGGCGGGGAAACCACCCTGTTCAAATAGATCCAGCCAATCTTCACTCGTCTTCACGACAAGGAATCTCGTCAGTTCCTCCTCTAGGACTAGTCGGTTCCGCATCCTCAATTCGTTGGTTACAAAACGTTCATCCGTTGCCAGTTCTTCAGCGTCGATCAGCTTCAAGAAGCGTTCCCAATTCGCCTGATTGGAGGCCCCAACTGTTATCCAACCGTCTGCTGTCTGGAAAGCCTGATAAGGTGCGTTCAATGGATGGGCAGATCCCATTGGTTCAGGTGCAACGCCCGTCGCGAGCGCGATAGCCGATTGCCAATAAGTTTGGGTGATACCAGCCTCGAAAAGCGAGGTGTCAACCTTCTGGCCTTCTCCGGTCTTTAGTTTGTGAGTGTAAGCCGCAAGAACCCCCATAGCTGCCAATATCCCTGCTGTAATATCTGACACTGGTGCGCCTGATTTAACGTGAGCACGACCAGGCCCCTCACCTGTTATAGACATCAAGCCTGACATTCCTTGCGCTATCAGATCGAAGCCGCCACGTTCGGCGTAGGGTCCGGTTCGGCCGAAACCAGATATTTCACAATAGATAAGGCCAGGATTGATCTTCTTTAACTCCTCATACCCCATCCCGAGACGTTCCATCGTGCCCTTACGGTAGTTTTCTATCAGGATATCGGATTGCGCAATCATCGTGCGAAGTACCGAACGGTCTGCATCTTGTTTGAGATTCAAAACGATTCCACGCTTGTTGCGGTTCATCATCATGAAGGCAGCTGATTCGCCACCGACATCGGGCGGTACCATACGCCGGGTGTCATCCCCTGTTTCTTTTTCGACCTTGATGACGTCAGCCCCCATATCGGCGAGCATAAGGCCACAAATTGGCCCTGCCATGATGTGGGCTAGTTCGATTACCTTTACGCCTTTGAGCGGCCCTTGTAGATCCTCACGCATTATCGACCTTCGAACTCCGGTTTTTCTTTTGCGACGAATGCCGTGCGACCTGTTGCAAAATCTTGAGTTTCGTAGCAGTCAAAACCCTCTTCCCATTCTTCTCGAGTTAATGGAAAGTTTTGCTCTAGACGATTTAGAAACTTCTTATGCCACCGTGCCACCAGTGGTGCACCTGATGTGATCCGCTCTACAGTTTCCAGAGCTTCTCGGTGAACGTTTTCGTCAGGTACAACTCTAGAAACAATGCCGATATCCAACGCTTCGGCGGCAGAGTAGATCTTTCCCTCAAACAGTATCTCTTTGGCTTTGTCGGCGCCTACTAACTTTACAAGGGCCTCAATTTCCCCATAGGCCATGACAAGGCCCAAGTTCTTGATTGGCGCACCAAAGCGGCTGGAGGTGCCACAAATACGGATGTCGCAGCACCCTGCGATCTCCATACCGCCACCGACGCAGATGCCGTGAATTTCTGCAACAGTTGGGACGGGGCAGTTTCTGATCGCTTTCAGCGTGTTCTCCATCAGTGTGCCGTAACCGATGGCTTGTTTTTTGTTCGCTCTTTCCGTTTCGAATTCAGTAATGTCATTTCCGGGAGAGAAAGATTTGCCCCCAACAGAACTCAAAACGATACAGCGAAGCTCATTGTCCCGACTTAACTCTTCAAACACCTCACCCAATCGAAGCCACATGTCTTTGGTTAGCGCATTGAGCTTTTCAGGGCGGTTTAGTCGGACCGTGGCGACAACGCCAACCCGCTCGACTAGGATTAACTCAATACTCATAGTCGGCGAGTTTCCGTCAAATGCCGCATCGCGGCGGATGCGCCGCCAGTTTGATGTGGCACCTCGGCCAACGACAAACCCATTTCAATGCCAGAAAGTGTGCCCATCAGCATGAGGTCATTGAAATCACCCAGATGCCCTATACGAAACACCCGGTCAGCCAGTTTGGATAAGCCATTTCCCAAAGACATGTTGAAATTCTCGAGAACTATTTTTCGGAACTGATCCGCACTCTTACCTTCCGGCATTAACACCGCGGTCAAAACCGGGGAAACATGTTCCGGTTCCTGACATAGAACTTCCAATCCCCACCCCTGGACAGCTGATCTAGCCGCCTCGCCATGTCGCCTATGCCGAGCGAAAACATTGTCCAAGCCCTCTTCAAACAGCATATCCAAAGCCTCGCACAAACCATAGAGCAGATTGGTTGCGGGGGTATAAGGGAAATAGCCAGTTTCATTCGGACCTTTCATTTCCTCCCAGTCCCAATAAGACCGTTTCAACGTTGACGTTTTCGAAACCTCAACTGCCTTCTCGCTAATGGCATTGAAAGACAGTCCAGGCGGAAGTAGCAGCCCCTTTTGTGATCCAGAAATCGTAACGTCCACACCCCATTCATCGTGCCTGTAATCGATTGAACCAAGTGACGAGATCGTGTCCACCATGAGAAGTGCGGGATGGCCGGCTGCATCAAGTGCCTTCCGTACCAAGTCAATTTGACTAGTAGAGCCAGTGGAGGTTTCGTTATGGACGACACAAACGGCTTTGATTTGATGCTGGCGGTCGGCTTTCAGTCTCTCCTCGATCTTGTTGGCATCGACACCCGAACGCCAGTCTCCTTCGATGAATTCTGCCTTGAGGCCTAGTTTTCTGGCAAGCTTTGCCCAAAGGCTAGCAAAATGCCCTGTCTCATACATCAACACCTGGTCGCCCTCACTCAGGGTGTTGACCATCGCCGCCTCCCAGGCACCAGTGCCAGAAGCAGGGTAAATGACGACGCGATTACTGCAACCAAAGACTTTTTTCATGCCGTCCAATGCTGCATTTCCAACTTTCGCAAAGTCAGGGCCGCGGTGGTCGATCGTTGGGAAGTCGATCGCTCTAAGAACTCTGTCAGGAACGTTAGTTGGGCCAGGGATTTGCAGGAAATGTTTACCAGGTTGGGCGATGTGCAATTATTTTCTCCGTAAAGCCCGAGGTGTCACATTGCTTGACCCATGTTCGGCTTCATTTATGTATGTGTTACATCCAAGGTAGATCAAATAGATGAAACAACAAAGCCTGCAAGGCGAACTTTCCACTGAGCAGAAAAAGAAGCTGTCTGACATGACAAAAGGAGAGTTTTTTGACTCCCTTTTTGATCGTGGCCGCTATGCAACGGATGCCTCATTTTATCAGATCATGCCAAAAGCTGTATCGGTCCCCAAAGACGAAGACGATATCGAATCCGTTCTGAACTTTTCTCGTGAAGAAGGTGTTGCTATTACTCCCCGCGGTGGCGGAACTTCCCAATCCGGTCAAACCATGAACGATTCCATCGTTATGGACTGTTCAAAACATTTCAACAAACTCCTATCTGTCGATAAGGAAGCTCGAACCTGCCGAGTACAGCCAGGCATCGTGTTGGATGAGCTCAATCGACAGCTGAAAGAGACAGGCCTGTTTTTCCCAGTCGATGTTTCTACCGCTTCCAGGGCTACCATCGGCGGAATGGCAGGCAACAATTCTTGTGGCTCACGGTCTCTGCGTTATGGCATCATGGGGGACAATGTACTTTCAATGAATGTCATTAAGCCTAATGGCAGCAAAAGCATATGGCAGAGAGAGGCATCAACGTCAGAACTTCAGAAACGCCTAGTAGCTTTGGGTGCTCGGGAAGCCAATGAAATAGAGGCAAGGTTCCCAAAGGTTCAGCGGCGGGTCGGCGGGTACAATCTTGATGCTCTGCTACCCGGCTCTGACAGATTTGATTTTCACAAGGTCTTGTTGGGTTCTGAAGGCACATTGGCCTTCACGACAGAACTGGAACTAAAGCTATGGCCACAACCTACAAACAAAGTTCTGGGCGTTTGTCATTTTCCTAGTTTCTATGCCGCCATGGACGCGGCCCAACATTTGGTCAAACTAGCACCCGTCGCTGTTGAACTGGTTGACGATACCATGATCGCTTTGGCGCGTGCTATTCCCATGTTCAAGCCAGTAATCGATCAGTTTGTCCGAGGGAATCCTGCTGCTGTCCTCTTGGTTGAGTTCGCTGAGGATGATCAAGCCGAGAACGTTCGACGCCTGGAGGAACTTACTGCCACGATGGCAACTCTGGGCTTTGAATGGAGCAGTGAACCTGAAAAAATTGGTGGTGTCGTAAAGATTACAAACCCAGCCGAGCAGAAGAAGTTGTGGTCTGTTCGTGCTCAAGGTTTGAACATCATGATGTCGATGAAGGAAGAAGGCAAACCTGTTTCCTTCGTTGAAGACTGCGCTGTTGAACTGAAAGATCTCGCCGAATACACCAGCCGCCTAACCGATGTTTTCACCAAACATGGTACCAAAGGCACTTGGTACGCCCATGCATCAGAAGGCACGCTCCATGTCAGGCCTGTTCTAAATCTGAAGTTAGAACAGGACGTGAAGACCATGCGTGCAATCGCTGAAGAAGCGTTCGAAATGGTGCGCGCTTACAAAGGTGCCCACTCAGGTGAACATGGTGACGGCCTCGTCCGATCTGAGTTTCATGAATTCATGTATGGCTCTCAATTAGTCCGTGCGTTCGAAGAGGTAAAAGGCTTTTTCGATCCAGAAAACCGCTTTAATCCGGGGAAAATTGTTAACGCGCCAAAGATGGATGATCGCAGTCTTTTCCGTTACTCGCCAAGCTACAAAGTTCCTGAAATCAAAACCATATTTGATTGGGCCGAGTATCCCGGTTCTGGCGGAGGCTTTCAGGGCGCTGTCGAGATGTGTAACAACAATGGTGCTTGCCGCGCTTTAGAGGGTGGCGTTATGTGTCCTTCCTACAGGGTTACTCGTAATGAACGTGACGTAACTCGAGGGCGTGCGAACTCCCTGAGGTTAGCGATCTCAGGACAACTGGGTTCTGACGCACTTGCGTCACCAGAGATGGCAGAGACTATGCAGCTCTGTGTGGGCTGTAAGGCCTGTAAAAGAGAATGCCCGACTTCTGTTGATATGGCAAAAATGAAGATTGAGGCACAGACGGCTTTCGTTGCAAAAAACGGTCTATCAATGCACGAGCGATTGATTGCTTTTCTGCCCCGATACGCACCTAAGCTTACGACGGTTGCACCGCTGATAAATTGGCTGTCCGATTTGGCTGCTGTTAAATCCCTAAATCAAAGCTTCTCTGGCTTGTCAAAGGAACGCTCTCTTCCGAAATGGTCTTCTCGCCCTTTCGCGACTGGCATGAGTTTCGGTCCAAAAGACGGCACTCCGATCGTATTGTTTGCTGATACTTTCAACACTTATCAAGAACCGGAAAACTTGGAGGCCGCGTCCCAAGTGCTTGCCAAACTGGGGTGTCATGTTGTTGTCCCAGAGCCAATCGATAAAAGAAGAAACTTGTGTTGTGGTAAAACATTCCTGGCGTCGGGGTTGCCTGAACAAGCCCGAAGTGAAGCCGAACGTTTGGTCGCCACTTACCTCCCCTATCTTGAAACTGGTCACACTGTCGTTGGTTTGGAGCCTTCCTGTACCTTGGCACTGATTGACGAGGTGCCCTCGCTGCTTAAGACCGAAGCATCGAAGCAATTAGCAGCGAATGTTAGGCTCTTTGCTGAAATCGTGGACGAACTCCTTACGGACGACAACAAGAGAAAGTTGCTTGCATCAGTAGGATCGGAAACTGCGTTGGTCCATGGGCATTGTCACGAAAAGGCTTTTGCCAAAGCTGACAAGACCTTGGCTGTTTTATCCAAAATTCCAGATCTCACATCCGAAATGATCGAAAGTTCTTGTTGTGGCATGGCCGGTGCTTTTGGCTATCACAAGGACACCATTGAAGCCTCTAAAGCCATGGGGGAATTGTCACTCTTGCCTAAAGTTAGGGAATCCAGCGATACAACAATCATCGTTGCGAACGGCACATCCTGCCGTCATCAAATTGAAGATGGTACAGAGCGAACTGCGGTACATCTCGCACATCTTCTCGCGCGCTCACTCAATCAAGTTCGCTAAGTTTTAGGTCTCTTACTACTCTCAATGAGTGGACGTTCAGCGCAAACAAGCTAAGTTACCGAACCGATCAAAGCAAAATGAGGAGAAGTGCTATGTTCAACAAAACAAAACTAATGTTGGGTGTCGTTTCGGCGTCGATTGTAAGCATCAACATCGCTGCAGCAGACTACAAATGTCCATACGAGTCTGACTATTTCTCAGAGGGCGACCCAATTTCGACCTCCATCACGTTCAAAGTTTATGGTGAGAACGACGAGACTCAGTACAAAATCTACTGGCTGGATTACCAAGGAAACCGCGTTTTCTGCAAACACTTGTTTGCCGGTGACACCTACCGCCAACAAACAGCATTAACCCATCCGTGGGTTGTTACCGCTCCAATCCCAGGTGGCGGTGAAGATTGTATCGACATCTACTATGCTCATGCAGGTGGTCGAACAATTACTCTTGACTAGCAATCAACCTGAAACACACAGGGGCTCCTCGACAGAAGAATCCCCGTATGGTTTCGATCATTTGCATCCATCCAAATTCCTACCGAAAGCAACAAACATAGCATGACCAAACTTCACTATTTCAAGGGCCGCGGACGAGCAGAAACAACAAGATGGATGTTGGCAGTCAATCAAATAGAATTCGAGAACGTCCCTGTGGAAACGCCTAAAGCGCTTGCAGCCCTACGCGCCTCCGGCAAGCTCCCCTTTGATCAAATGCCTTTGTTAGAGATCAATGGCCTAAATCTCAGCCAATCTTCAGCAACCATCCGCTACTTAGCGCGTTTGGGTCGGTTCTACGGCGAGAGTGACAACGAAGCCCTGTGGTGCGATATGATTGCAGGAGCGGCCGCGGATTTTGCTGAAGCCGCGATGTTGGCAGCTTTTCAGCCGACAAGAGAAGCCGCCATAGCAGGCCTGGAAACGCGTTTCGCCAAGTTCGCCCCAAAGTTTGAGCAACGTTTGTCGGATGTAAATTCCGGCTTCATCGTGGGTAGAACTGTCACCTTCGCTGACATCGTCCTTGCAGAAGCTTTGAGTTCTTATCTGGAATGGTGTCCAGACATTTTAAAACAAACACCTCATCTATCTGCTTTGTTCGAACAAGTAACTCAAGAGCCCGGCCTCAAGAGTTACTTGGGTTCCAGCTCTCGCTATCCAATGGCTGGTGAAAACTATGTCATTGACGTCGCAAGAGTCCTGCAACGAGCCTTGCCACCACATATGCCTGACGCTAACCGGTTTGTTTCCTCGTTGTAAAAAAATCACAATTTCAACTGTTCATAAGCAGCAAACAAAAAGGGCTCCAGAAACCTGGAGCCCTCAGACTGTTGACAAAGCCCTGGCGTAAGCCGGGGCTTTGTGATTCAATGGTTTATGCTTAAAAATCGTAACATCGGCAAAAGTCCGGGTAATTTTTTTCCGTAGAGAGATTCACAAGGGGCACGAATTGTGCGAATCTCTTCGTTGATGACACAATTGCTTGCTCCTATTGATGATCTGGATATTGAAGAGTTAAAGAAGCTGCTG